>JBDHDY010000349.1:0-6114 GCA_039591275.1 Gemmatimonadota bacterium
TCAACCGTGCCAACCGCAAAAACATGGCTGGCGATTCGCGAGTAAATAAACTTGTACAGCTCGGCGCCCCGCTCAACTGTGGCCAGCGTGGGTCGGCCCACTGAGCCCGGTGCCTGGGCTCGGAAGGCGCCGGGGGTTCCCCGACGGTAGCGGCGCACTTCGCGCTTCGTGGGGATGAAATCCTCGGCCAACTCGAGGGCCACCTGGTCGTGCGCGAGGTACAATAGCAGTGATGTGTCGATCTGTCCCCCGTGAATCGGGAGATTCCTGCCGTCCTCTTCAGTGCCGAGGGGGACGCCGAAGATATCTACGGTTTGAACCGTGGCCTGGCGGGTGTTTAGGGTGGTGAGTGCTTCCTGGTGGGCTTCGTGCCCGTTGGCGGTTAGGATGATGAACTGCTCAACGCCGGTCTCTTCCCAATCCCCGACCAGGTCGTTCATGAAGCGGTGCAGCGTCTTGCGACGAACGCTGGCACTGCCAAGATGGTCAGGGGCCGGGGGGAGGCCGACGCCATATTCTACAGTAGGCGCGCGAACGACCCGGAACTCCGCTGAGAGATCGTCCGCGAGTCGCTCGACTATGATGGTGTCACACCCCATCGGGAGATGGGGACCGTGGTGTTCGGTGACGCCGACGGGAACGATGAGCTTGGGATTGGCCGTGAGGTAGGCCCGCACCTCGCCGGGGGTCAGGTATTTGATGTGAAGTGGTCCAGATTCCTTCGTCGAATTCCTCATTGGGAGATTGGGGCCTCCACGCAGTTGGCCGCGCTGGGGGTGTGGCTCGTGGTTCCCGAGATCCGATGGGCGGTGGCGGCGGCGGTGCTCGCCGCCCTAACCGTCGTGCTTGCTGCCCGCAGCGGCAAGACAGCCAGAGTGGCCGTGTCCGTGCTGGGGCTCGCGGGCTCCGGCGCGGCGCTACACACCTCGTTCCTGGTGGGCCGCATTGAGAGCCGTTGGCTCGAGGTTCGGGAGTCGCTCATACTCCGCGCTGACCGGCAGCTCGCCGCGACCCTCTCCGACGCCGTGGCGACGGTGGAAGCACTCGCCGACCGCGGCGTCAACCTGGTGACGCAGTCGCGGAACGAAGCGTTCTCGCTATTGGAGGGCGGGCTCGCAGGAAGAAGCCCCGAGCGCGGCGTGGTGCTGTTCGACGAGGGCCGTCGGCCGTGGGCGTGGGCGGGCAGCCACAGGCTGCCGAGTGCCCCGGGTACTTCCGGGTGGCAAGCACGCATTACTCCATTCTACGTGGTGCTCGAGGTACAGCGCCAGATGAACGGGCGGACGGCCGTTGCACAAGTCTTGCTCGCCGCCGACAGCGCCATCCCCAACCGCGACGCCACAGTGGCGGCCCGGTTCGCGCGAGCGACCGGCACTGAGTTGCAGTTCTACCGTCACGACGCGGTCCCACCCGATGTGACCGTCTACGATTACTGCCTCCCTGCCTGCGAAGCGGAAGCGGTGCAGCCGGATACCCTGTTCAGCGTCCGGGCCGTGCCGCCAACACAGGGGACGCTCAAGCTAAGTGTGCTCGACCGTGGTGGCCGGCGTGTGGCATTCGCAACGGCCGCCACCTTCGCGGTTCTCATTGTCATCTCCGGAACGCTGCTGCGAGGATTGGCGGTGGTGGGGTTCAGCGTGCTCTTGGTGTTCACCCCCCTTGGCCCGAGTCTCGGGTTGGAGGGGTTCTTCTCTTGGTGTTCACCCCCCTTGGCCCGAGTCTCGGGTTGGAGGGGTTCTTCGCGTCGGGCACTTATTTCTGGCCCGCTCTGGGGCCACTTGCGACCTCTGCGGGGACGCTTTTCGTGGCGGCTGGGCTGACGCTAATGGGGGCGGCCGCCCTGTGGCCGGTGCAGGTGCCCCGGCTGGCGTGGATACTCGGGCCAGCGTCGGTCTTGGTCCTGTCGTCGCCGTTCTTGCTGCAGCAACTCGCCGGTGCCGTCACGGGTGCCGTCACGCCCCCTGCCTCCGGGATCGGCCTGGGCATGTGGGTGAGTTGGTCAGTGACAGTTGGAGTGGCAAGCGCCGCGCTCTTCATAGTGGCGGCGCTGCTGGCTCGTCTGGCGGGGAGGGTTGAAGCGCCCACCTGGACGACGTGGGCTGCGAGCGGGTTGGCCCTGTTCCTGGCCTTCCTCGGATTGCTGGTGTGGAGTCCCGATGGCGGTTGGCCCGAGTGGTATGCCGTGCTGTGGATTCCCGCGGTACTTCTCGCGGTGCTGCACTCTTTCGGATTCCGAATGGTGGCGGCTGTCGCAATCGTTTCGGGCGCGGCATCGGTGCTGCTCACGTGGGGAGCTGTTCTAGAGGGTCGCCTGGTTTGGGCCGAGCGGGATACCCGGCGCTTTCTGGCGGACCCCGATCCGATCACCATCGGACTGCTGGAGCGCTTCGGAGAGGAGCTTTTGGGGGAATCCACTCCCCAGAGCGCAGCCGAGTTGTACAAGCGTTGGCGGCGCTCCTCCATAAGCCAGGAAGACCGCCCAGCGGTCCTGGTCTCCTGGGGTCGATCGCGGCAGGAGACCGCGCGCCTCGAGTTAGCTGAGCTCAACCTGCCTTCTCGAATCCTGCCGTTGCTTGCGCGATCCGCCGTGAACCGCGGGGAGCTGGTGGTCTCCACCGAGCTGTCCCGCATTCCCGGGATCCACTACATCCTAGCCGTGCCATATCCCGACGGGTCCGCGGTCACGGTGGCCGTCGGCCCGCAGTCACGGGTGATTCCTCCAGTGCGCGTGGCCCAGTTTCTCCGCGGCGAACGGCCAGTGGCTCCGCCGTACGAGATGTATCTGTCGGCACCTCTCCCATCCGGGGAAGAGGCGGTGAGCCTGGCCTGGACGCGGGATGGGGGCATGGTACTTGGCGAGCAGACGCTCGACGTCCCGGGTGGCTCGCTCCATCTCCACATCGAGGTCCCACTCGGGGGTGTGGGTCGACTAGTGGTCCGCGGGGCGTTGTTGGTAGTGCTCAACGTGGTGGTTGTGTTCTCGATCTGGATCGCCGGCGGGGCTCTGCGCGGGCGACTGCTCAGTATTGCCCCTGTGGTTGGCCGGCTGGCTCCCCGCCAGTCGTTCAGGGGACGGCTCACGATGGTCCTGGGACTCTTCTTTCTGGCCCCCACACTAGGATTTGCCGTTTGGAGCGCTGGCCGGCTCAGTACCGAAGGAGCCAGCACACGAGATTTGGTCATCCGTCAGACGCTGAGGGGGGCAGCGGTTACCGCCCTGGACTTCGCGTTGGCGGGCGGACAAACGGCCAGGGAGCGACTGGAGGACCTGGCTGACCGCCTCGACGCCGACTTAATCCTTTATGAAGACGGTGCGTTGTTGCACTCGAGCGCCCAAGTCTTGGTGGAGTTGGGCCTGCTCGAGCCTTACATGCCGCCGGCCCTGTACCGCGCGCTCGTTTTGGAGGATGGCCTCGAGGCCACGACGGACCGGTCGATCGGTGGTCGCGCCACGCGGGTTGGCTATCGCAAGCTAGGCTCGGTCGGCGCGCGGTCTTCGGTGTTGGCGGCACCTCGACTGGTGGATGATCGGCGCCTGTCCGAGAACCAGACCGACATCTTCTTCGGCTTGTTGCTCGTGACCATCCTGGGTTTTGGCGTAGCCGCATGGCTGGCGGCCCGTGCGGCAAGCACGATGGCCGCGCCGGTGCAGGCGTTGAGCGGAGCCGCGGGCGCGGTCGGCCGTGGCGATGCCGTTTCGCCGTTCGACCCAAAGATGCCAGCGGAGTTTGTCCCGGTGGTGAACGCCTTCGAGCAGATGGCGCGAGACGTTAAGACACATCAGGAGGCACTCGAGCGTGCGCTCACGTTCACCGGGGCCATCTTGAGCAACGTCGCCACAGGAGTGATCGCGCTCAGTCCCGAGCTGCACGTGACTACCGTGAACCCGAGAGCGATTGCCCTTCTGGATATCAACCCCACGCCGATGGAGCCGGTGGATCGTCAGACGCATGAGGATTGGGCACCGTTTTGGAAATGGGTGGTTGGATTCCTGCAGGACGAGCGGGAAACCGATGCCAGGGAGTTCACGGTAGGCGAGAAGCGGATCAGGGCTCAGGTGGCGGCACTCCCGCCCGCCGAGGGCGGCTGCGTCGTTGCGCTGGACGATGCCACCGAGCTTGCAGTGGCAGAGCGAGTGCTTGCGTGGGGCGAGATGGCACGCCAGGTGGCTCACGAGATCAAGAACCCCCTCACCCCGATCCGCCTTGGCATTCAGCACGTGCAGCGGGCGCGAAAAGACCGGAGCAGGGGATTCGATCAGGTGTTGGAAAAGACGGCGCAGCAGATTCTAGCGGAGATTGAACGACTGGATTCCATCGCGAGGGCTTTCTCGCGGTTTGGCGCTCCACCGGCCGACGCCGGTCCGCTAACCTCGGTTGATCTCGCCGAAGCGGCGCGCGAAACGGCGTCGCTGTATGCCTTGGGTGGTGGCACTACCGTAATCGTGGAAGCCGAGGATGGATGTGTCGGCACCGTGAGGAAAGACGAATTCAAGGAAGTGCTGGTCAATCTCATCGAAAATGCTCGCAGCGCGGGTGCCGCCGAGGTGGTCATCGGGATCGTGCAACTCGAGGGGTCCTGCGTAAAGGTGACGTTGCACGACAATGGCGATGGTATTCCGGCGGAGCATCTCGCTCGCATCTTCGAGCCCCGTTTCTCAACGACGACGAGCGGAACGGGTCTGGGCCTGGCGATCTGCAAACGGCTGGTCGAAGGCTGGGGTGGTTCGATCAATGCGGAGAGCGAGGTGGGGGAAGGGACGGTGGTGACGCTCGAGGTTTGAGCGTGCTCCGCGAATCTTGCCATCATCGAGAAAGAATGATTAACTCGGGCGCATGAAGACAGCACGCCGGACGCACTCCTATACCGAATCCGTGATCCGCGGCATGACTCGGTTGGCCATGGAACACGACGCGATCAATCTCGCGCAGGGGTTTCCAAATTTCCCGGCGCCGGAGCTGCTCAAAGAGGCAGCGGTCCGCGCGATTCGCGACGACATCAATCAATACGCGATCACCTGGGGTGCTCGGAGGCTTCGTCATGCGCTCGCGCGCAAGTATCGGCAGTGGTACGGCCTCGACGTGAACCCCGAGACCGAACTAACCGTATGTTGTGGGGCGACGGAAGCGATGGCGTCGGCGTTACTTGCCGTGGTAGATCCGGGCGATGAGGTGATCATTTTCGAACCGTTCTACGAGAACTACGGTCCTGACGCGATTCTATGTGGGGCGGAGCCCGTGTTTGTGCCGTCGACGCCGGACGGGCCGTTGGATCTGGATCGCGTTACGGCGGCGTTTTCGTCCAAGACGCGCGCGATCATCATCAACACCCCCAATAATCCAACGGGTCGGGTGATGACTCGTGAAGAGCTCGAGCACATCGCCGATCTGTGCCGGCGGCACGACGCGTATGCGGTGACGGATGAGATCTATGAGCACATCTACTATGAAGGAACGCATACTCCCGTCGCTACGCTTCCCGAGATGGCGCGTCGCACGATCACGATAAGCGGTGCTTCGAAGACGTTCAGTGTCACCGGTTGGCGCATCGGGACGATTGTGGCACCGGTAGAAGTCACGGATGCCATCCGCAAGGTCCACGACTTCCTCACCGTCGGAGCACCAGCACCGCTGCAAGAAGCGGTGGCGACGGCGCTAGACGAGTTGGACGCCTCGTACTACAGCGATCTGGCTTCACAGTACCGCCAGCGCCGTGACGTGCTTTATGACGGCTTGGCGTCGGTAGGGTTCCGCTGCACGCCGCCCGGCGGGGCTTACTATATCCTCGCCGATTTCTCACAACTGAGCGACGCTCCGGATGACGAGTTCTCCGGCTGGCTCACCGCTGAAATCGGTGTTGCGCCGGTGCCCGGCTCGAGCTTCTTCAGAGGATATGCTCAAGGAAGCCGTGGAGCGGTTGGGAGAGGTAAGAGGTAAGCGGTGAGAGGTGAGAGGTGAGCGGGCTACCCTTCTCCACCCCCTCAGGGTGGGGTGGTGGGGCCCGCTCACCTCTCACCTCCGTTTATTAGAAAACGCTAAGAAAGGTGGACCTCTCGGAACCCTGGTCTTACACTCGGTGTTAGGCAATTGACCATACGCCATCACATCAGGAACT
>JBDHDY010000350.1:0-6557 GCA_039591275.1 Gemmatimonadota bacterium
CACGAACTCAATAACCCTGCTGCTGCGGCACAACGGGGAGCAGAACGCCTCCGAGATGCCGTTGACCGGCTCCGCGGGGCGCACCGCACGCTCCGCCAAACGGGCTTGACCGAAGCCCAGAGCGCCGCGCTGGACGAACTGGACGCGCTGACCAGGGATCAAGCCAACCGTGTGACAGAACTGGATCCCCTCGCGCGCAGCGACCTGGAGAGCGACATCGAGACATGGTTGGAGGATCGAGGAGTCGAAGAACCGTGGGAGTTTGCCCCAATGCTAGCAGCCACCGGGCTGGATCAAGACAAACTGGAGGAGCTGGCGAAGGAGTTCACGGCCGATCAGCTTCCAGCGATCGTCGCATCTCTGAGTAGCACGTACTCCACGCACGCGCTACTAGAGGAAGTCGGGCAGGGAGCCGGGCGAGTATCCGAAATCGTAAAAGCCCTGAAATCGTACAGCTACCTCGATCAGGCACCTATCCAACGTGTCGACATCCATGAAGGGCTGAACGACACCATGGTCATGCTCCGAAGCAAACTCAAAGAAGGAATAACCGTCCGGCGCGAGTATGACGCAGACCTGCCGTCCATCCAGGCGTTCGGCACAGAGCTGAACCAGGTCTGGACGAACATCATCGATAACGCGGTAAGCGCGATGAATGGCACCGGTGACCTGGTAGTGAGAACCTACAAAAACGAACCTTGGGCCGTCGTGGAAATCAGCGACACCGGTCCCGGAATACCAGAGGAAATTCAGGCGAGTGTATTCGATCCTTTCTTCACCACCAAGCCACCCGGAGAGGGGACGGGCCTGGGGCTCAATATCAGCCACAACATCGTGGTGCAGAAACACAAAGGGAGGATCGAGGTGCGCTCCAAGCCCGGTGAAACATGCTTTGCGGTGCGACTTCCGCTGGAGCTGGATGCGGCGTCAGCTGAGCAGTGAAATGATGTGTCATCTCATTGAGGTCAAGGGAGAGTTTCGATGTCCAGAGCGGTGATTCTGACTGTGGACGATGATGCCCAGGTGAGTAGCGCCATTGAGCGTGATCTGCGGCAGCACTATGGGCGCGAATACCGGATCATCAAGACCGGCTCCGGAGGGGAAGCTCTCGACACTGCCGCGCGCTTGAAGCAGCGCAATGATCCGGTTGCCCTGTTCCTGGCAGACCAGCGGATGCCCGAACTGACCGGTGTGGAGTTTCTCGAGAAAGCGGTCGCCGTATATCCCGAAGCGAAACGGGTGCTGCTCACGGCCTATGCGGATACTGACGCCGCCATCAAGGCCATCAATGATGTACACATTGACTACTACCTCCTCAAGCCGTGGGACCCGCCGGAAGAGAAACTCTACCCCGTGCTCACCGACTTGCTCGACGACTGGCGCTCAGCGTTCCGTCCCCCGTTCGAGGGGATCCGCGTCGTCGGAAGCCAGTGGGCTCCGGCCTCCCATCATGTGAAGGATTTTCTCACCCGCAATAATGTCCCCTACCTGTGGCTCGACCCGGAGGTGAACGAGGAGGCCGGACGACTCATCGCTGCGTCCGGAGTGACAAAGCCTAAGCTCCCCTGTCTGTTCCTTCCGGACGGATCCATCCTCCAAAGGCCGGGGAACCTCGAGATTGCCGAACGAGTGGGGTTGCAGACCATCGCCGACAAGCCCGTCTACGATCTCGTGATTGTCGGAGCAGGGCCCGCAGGATTGGCGGCGGCCGTATATGGAGCGTCGGAGGGATTGCGGACGATTGTGGTTGAAAAGCAGGCTCCCGGAGGCCAGGCAGGGATGAGTTCACGCATCGAGAACTACTTGGGGTTCCCGGGAGGATTGTCGGGAGGTGAGCTTGCGCGCCGAGCGGTGACGCAAGCCCGGCGGTTCGGCGTCGAGATCCTGACCGCTCAGGAGGTCGTCGGACTCGCAGCCGACGGGCCGACACGGACCGTGAAGCTCGGCGATGGCAACGAGCTGAGTTCCCGAGCGCTCCTAGTTGCGACGGGTGTTTCCTATCGCCAGCTCCAGGCCAAGGGGATCCAACAGCTCACCGGAGCCGGCGTGTATTACGGTGCTGCGATGGGCGAAGGCGAATCGGTGCGAGGAAAGGACGTCTATATGGTCGGTGGTGCGAATTCGGCGGGGCAGGCTGCGATGTATTTCTCGAGATTCGCCGAGACCGTCACCATGCTCGTCCGGGGCAAATCGCTCTCTAGCACCATGTCGCAATATCTCATTGACCAAATCGGCGCCCAGCCCAACATCAAAGTTTGGGCCGAGGCGGAAGTGCAGGAAGCGGTGGGTACAGAACGTCTCGAGCAGCTTGTTATCAGGTGCGACGCAGGTCGGACTACCGAAACGGTCCAGGCGAGTGCCCTCTTCATTTTCATCGGCGCAGTGCCTCACACTGATTGGCTCGGCGACGCAGTGGCGCGGGACCAGCATGGCTTCATCCTGTCAGGGCCGGATACGCTCATGAGCAGTGGTGAGGCAGCCCACGGGCGACCCAGTTCTCAGCGCCGCTCGGCCCCAAGGCGATCGGCAAGCTGGATGGCGCTCACGACGCCGACCGAGTCTTCCACGGCAGATTCCCCATTCATGCTCGAGACGAGCCTCCCAGGGGTCTTTGTGGCGGGCGATGTTCGCCACGGATCTGTGAAGAGGGTTGCCTCGGCCGTGGGCGAGGGATCGATGGCGGTGATGTTCGTGCACCACTATTTGAATTCGACATGAGAGCCCCCGCACGGGCGGTGACGAAGGCTATCACCGCCGCTCGACCACCGCGGTAAGAAGCCAATCGCTCGAGGTGGTACAAGCGCCCCATTGGATCGATCGGCGTGCCGGCAGCACGGCCACTGAGGTGTAGGCTTCCTTCGAGCAACTGTAGTCGAAAACTGGGCTCATGGGATGCTGATTGCCTAGCCATCTTCACCCCCCCGCGACATCTTCTACGAACCGAACCATTGACTCTCCTACAGAAGGTAGGCCGACTATGAGTAATTCCATCCGAGCCAGGACGGCGGCGGTGGTGTGTCTGTTCGTGGCTGTGGTTGCCGCTTGCTCGGGAGACGACGCCGACGCTTGGCGGAGCGCTCTGGTGGCGCGAGCGGCTGAGTTCGAGCTGAACACCGAATGGGAAACCCCACCCGGCAATCCCCTCGAGCACTCATTGGCCGGCTTCGCCAAAATCCTGTGCTCCGCCGTGTTCATCACCGGCCGGGATGTAGCGGAGGCCGCGGAGAATGCTGGTTACTTCGTATCCAGACCCGAAGAGCGGACAATCGTCACGGACACGGTCGTGGATTTGGACGACCGAGCTGTCCACCTGACAATGAACAACGGCGTGACCCGCACGGCAAAATTCTACGACGACCAGGGATGCGTCACGCTGCCGGAAGGAGCGGAATCGGTCGAGTTCACACCCGTAAAGGTCACGTCCAATCTTCCGGACGCCATGAGCCAGCCGTGGCCGATGGGCGACGTGCTACCGGATGAACCTCTGCCGGCCGAGGTCGACGAGGCCAAAGTGGCCGAGGCGGTGGCCGCCGCCTTTGATCCCCCTGAAGGGATGACGGCCACCTTCGTCGTCACCTACAAAGGCCGAATCATTGGCGAGCGGTACATGGAGGGCTTGGACAAGGACACCCAGCTCGCGAGTTGGTCGATGGGCAAGAGTCTGACGGCAACCCTGATGGGGACGCTTATTCAGCAGGGTGTGTACGAGCTTTGGCAGGAAGCCCCCGTGGACGCGTGGCATGAAAATCCGGACGACCCGCGCTCTGCAATTAGGATTGGCGACATCATGCGCATGTCGTCGGGTTTGCGCTTCGTGGCCCCTCAGGATCCTGACTACGAGTATGGCTACGGCTATCCTCAGGGGTACCCCGACCATCTGTACGTTTACACCGGTGCCATCAACTCGCACGAGTGGGCGATCACGCGCCCGGCCCAGTGGCCACCCAATACAGTGGGTCGCTACCGCAATTCGGACCCCCTGACTATCAACCACCTGATCCGCAAGGGCGTGGAGCAAGAACTCACAGGACGCAACTGGGCACGACTCGGCATGCTCTATCTCCAGGACGGCGTGTGGAACGGGGAACGCATATTGCCCGAAGGCTGGGTGGAGTACGCAAGTACCATCGCGCCGGCTTGGGAGGCCGATGGCAGGCCCATCTACGGTGGCGCCTTTTTCTGGATCAACGGCACCGAGTCGTTCCCCATCCCGCGGGAGGCGTACTACATGGCGGGAGCCGGAGGACAAAACACGATCATCATCCCCTCCCATGACATGGTCGTGGTACGGCTTGGGCACTACAAGGGAAGCCAGCCTGGAGGTGAAGCGCTCGATCGGGCGCTGGCGCTCTTGATGGAGGCGGTACCCGCGGGAGAATGATCGGCGATTGTAGATTGGCGATTTGAGATCGGCGATTGGCGCCGCTGGTTCGTGCAGCCAAGCGCCCCGCGCCAAATCTGCAATCTAAAGTCAGGCCAGGAGTCAGGGAAATGCGATTAGCTCGGCGTCTTACTCTAGGCTTTGTCACGCTTCTGTGCGTTGCGGCTTCGAACCTCGTCGCACAACGCGTCTATCCGTCGGCGCGTCACGGCGGCAACTACATGCACAACTACTACTTTCCGCCGGCGCCCAGCTCGACACCGTGGGCTCCCGCGTGGTCACCGGACGGTAGTACCATTGCCGTAGCGATGGCGGGATCGATCTGGGCGGTCGAGCCTGCCACCGGGGCCGCTCGGGAGATCACATACAACAACAAGTACCATTCGTTACCCAACTGGTCGCCCGACGGACGCTGGCTCGTGTACACGGCAGACGACGGTGGACAGACGATCCAGCTCGAGGTTCTGGATGTCGAGGCCGGAGTGTCACGCGCACTCACCGACGATGACTTCATTTATACCGACCCCGTGTTTTCTCCCGACGGGACTCGCCTCGCCTACGTGTCGACTAGGCCCAATGGTTACTTCAACGTTTACATCCGTCCCCTTGTGAATGGACAGTGGGCTGGGCCCGAAACCGCAGTCACCTCCGACAACGACTTCGGGCGCGACCGGCTCTATTTTGGACGCTGGGACATGCATATCACTCCGGCATGGATGCCGAGCGGCGAGGAACTCCTCCTCGTGTCGAACCGCGATCAACCACTCGGCTCCGGCGACGTGCTGCGCGTCCCAGCGCGCGAGAACGGCATAGCGACCGCACGAAGTGCTTTGCATGAGCAGACGCTCTACCGCACCCGACCCGACGTATCCATAGACGGGAAGCGGTTCATCTACTCTTCGACCACCGGCACCGCCGATCAGTACAACAATTTGTATCTCCAACCGACCGATGGCGGCGAGCCATACAAACTCACTTTTTTCGAGCATGACGCTTTTCATCCGCGCTGGTCTCCCGACGGCAGGTGGATTGCGTACATCTCGAACGAAGGCGGGCTGCCACAGCTGGCATTGCTCGAGACGTACGGTGGCCAACAACGAACGGTCCGTATTACGGCGCGCGACTGGAAGCGGGCCACCGGGACGCTGGCATTGCGCACGGTCGACGCGGAAACGGGGGAGCCGGTTGCAGCGCGAATTCACTTGACGGCGGACGACGGAAAATCTTACGCCCCCATTGACACGTATGCTCGTGTTGGATGGGCCGGGGAGCACCTGTTCCACACGACAGGAGCGTCCGAGGTGATGCTTCCGGTCGGCCAGGTCTCAGTTATCGCTGTGAAAGGGTTCGAGTTCCTTCCCGACACAGCATTGTTCGACATTCGTCCGGGGAGCACGACGACGGCGACGATGAGGTTGCACCGCATGACCGACATGGGCGAGCGTGGGTGGTTCGGCGGTTCCACTCATGTGCACATGAACTATGCGGGCAACCTGTACAACACCCTCGAGAACATGATGATGATGTCCGACGCGGAGGACCAGGATATCGTCAACGAGCAGATCGCCAACAAGGACAACCGCGTTCTCGATCACCAGTTCTTCCTGCCCGGTGGGGGGGCCCACCCTATCTCGCAGCCGGACCGCCTTCTCGTGGTGGGCCAGGAGTACCGGCCGCCGTTCTACGGGCACGTCTTCATGTTGGGACTACGCAACCACCTCATCTCGCCGTTCGTAACGGGCTATGAGGGCACTGCCATCGAGAGTCTCTATCCCAGCAATACGGACATGCTGCGCAAGGCCAAGGCGCAAGGAGCAACGGTGGGATATGTGCACCCGTATGGAGGCGACGGAGATCCGCTGGAGGGAAATCTGGGGGGAGCCAAGGGATTCATGGTCGACGCGGCCCTGGGAACAACGGATGCGCTCGAGTGGTCGACCGCAAACCGAGCGAGCTTTTACCCCCTGTACGCGGCGTGGAACAATGGTCTCCGCGTGACCGCCACCGGCGGCGAGGACTCTATTAGCGACCTCCAGCGGAGCAAGCTCGTCGGTTCGATCCGAACATACGTGTGCACAGTCGACGGGGGGCTCACAGCAGAAGGATGGTATGCAGGCCTCCGTGCCGGGCGAGCCTTCGTTTCCAATGGCCCGCTCGTGGAGCTTTCGGTGAACGG
>JBDHDY010000351.1:0-4240 GCA_039591275.1 Gemmatimonadota bacterium
AGGATGTCGTGGTCACCATGACAGCTGGCGCAGGTTGGCGCGCTATGGTTGCCGTGTTCGGCGGCAAAGCCGTGGCGGCTGGTGACGTACACGGCTGCGACATTGCTGTGACATGGGACGCAGCTGGCGGCTGGCATCTCTGCGGTATGTGGAAACGCCACCCCTTGGTGGCATGTGGTGCAGCCGAAGCCGAAGGCGCCGTGCATCGAAGTCTCATGCATTTCCCGTGTGACGACGAACCGGTCACCGCCTTCGATATTTCGAAAGAACAGCGCATCCTGATGGCATGTCAGGCACGTTTCACTTTGTTGCGCCGTTGCCGGACTGGCTACGGCGAGTGCGGCCAGGGACACGCACAGCGCCGTGCAAGACGTCCGCATTGCTATTTCTCCGTTTGGCTGGACGTCGAAACGTCCTCCTCCTGCAAGATGTATTGCTCTCCTATCGGCGAGGTTACTCCGAGTAACACTGCTTCTCGCCACTCGAGGAGAGGAGATTGGCCCGCCGCCAGGACCGAGCCCTTGCCGTGCATGGGCATTCGGGCTTCAACGACGGGCCTGTCTGGCTGTCGAGCGCCGATGGTTTGCAGCGCCGGCATTGCATGGCAGTCCGTGCACAGAACAGGCTCGTAGTGTTCCGTGCGATCCGTATGGCAAGCGGTGCAGATCTGCCGCGTCCAGTTAGTCAACCCTTTGATGCGGTCGCCGTGGCACTGGATGCACATACCATGCATCTCTGTGGTGTGGATCTCCTTCGCACCAGCAGTGTGACACGACAGGCAGTTGTTGTCGGGTTGGTGGTGCATGTCATGACACATGGTGCAGTCGACAGCGGCAGCGCTCATTGTGGGCGGATTGTGGCAGAACGCGCACGGTAGCCCTGCGTCGCGGTGAGTTGAGTGCGGAAAGCTGCCTGTGGTTGTCACTACCGGGTTCTCGGGCATGCCACCGGGGCCTGCATGACAGCTCGCACAGTTCATGGGATCGATCTGGCGGTGATGACACGCGTCACAACTCGACGTATTCGTGAGTGTGGTGCCGCCATGGTCGTCGAGAGGGGTGTGGCAGGTGGTGCACGCCAACTCGCCACGCACGACGTGGCGTTCATGATTGAAGGATCGGCCTCGGAACGATACCGCTCGCCGCTCGATTCCCAAGTGACATTGTAGACAGGCGCCCTCCGTCACCGGGGGGCCCAGGTCGATTTGCGGGACGGCGTAGGGCAGCCTACCCACCTCCACCGCACTGCTCAACAGATCGAGAGTAGCACGTAGCAGCTGGTCGGCGAAGGTGACGTTGTGCACTCCCCTGCCGACCTGCACGAGCTCGAGATTGTCAGCGGCTAGACGCACGACGCTGTCCGCGGCCGCACGCCGACGAACGGAGGCGGACCCCAGTGCGTTTCTCACTCCCCGCAAAACTGCCTCCACGCTGCCGACCTTGCGCTCCATCTCCCGTTGCCACGACGGCAAGATGTTGGCGTAGCGAATTCCATGGCAGGACAAACATGTCGCTTCGCCGGCCGCCTGCACCTGCTCGTGACCAGCTACCTCCGTAGGTAAACCGTGGCATCCCTGGCACGACACTCTCGCGAGGTACATCGAACTTGGATTGTTCTCCGTGCCGTGTCCGCCGATCCCTGCATACAGCTGTTGTTGTGCCGCGTGCACCTGCTGGTGACACGAGCCACAATCCAGTTCGTTCGTGGGTGTGATTGAGACGATGCGGTGCTCGATCGGAGTGTGACACTGCGTACACTCTACGTTACGCTCGGCGATGTGTATGCGGTGAAGCAGTGTCGTGTTCTCGAACTGCTCCAGCCGGTCGGCCTCATTGTGGCAGTTGAAACAGCGGTTCTCTTCCCCTAGGCCTTGGCCCAAAGCCACATCGGCGTGGCACGAGACGCACGACACGAGGTCCTCGACGTATTGCGGATGGTCCACCACGAAACCGGCCGGAGACACCAGGCGTGCCGGCGATGTGTGACAGCCGGTACATCCGGCGACGGGTTCACCCTCATCGGTATTCTTGAAATGACACAGGTAGCACGTCGACGGAGTGACGGTGAGGTGATCTCCCTGAACGATTTGAGAGTGGCAGCTCGTGCAGCGCAGTTGTTTGCCCCGCCGAAGCTCGCCCAGGTGATGCGCGTGGTCGAAGCGCACTCCGAGGAAGGCAACCTCTCCCTCCAGACGCCGCTGCTCATGACAGCCGGACCGTAGACACGCGGCGTCCTCGATCTCGGCCCAGGGTTTGACACTGTACGTACCGGTAACGTACTTCACCACCTGGTTGGCGGCCTGCAACTTCCCCATCGCTTCAGCCCTGATCCCCGGCGCGTAATGACAACTGATGCAAGGCACGTCGTTGTGGGAGGAGCTGGCCCAAGACTCGTAGTACGGCTTCATGAGATGACAGGTGTCGCAGAAGCCGGGCTGCGCACTGTATTCGATGAAACCGACAGTGCCGAGTGCCGCGAGAATGACGGCCAGGAACCCCACTTGAATGATGATTTTGAGGGGTCGTGAAAAGCGTCGGAGGGTCAGCGGTGACATGGCTACCCACTCCTGCGTCGCAAACTTCGCAGCATGAACCAGGCAAACAGGATACCAGCCAATCCGAGGAACCAAATCGGGATCAGCCACAGCTTGTGTTCCCACTGCTCTTCCAGACGCACCTCCGCCGTAGTCCTGATCTCTCGAGAGATGGAGCTGACGCTCAAGGCGAGGTCCTGCAGTTGCTCTACGTCGAGTTGGTGTTGGACTCGCGCCATTTGCAGGTAGTCCGTGAGGGCGGCCTGATAGCGAAAGCGGGCGTCTGCAATCTTGTGACCCGTCAACTCCAGTTCTTCGATAGCTTCCTGCGCGAGCTGCAAATCTTCGACCGCTCGAGTGACCTGTTCCTGGATCTCTATGCCCATCAGGGCGGCCGCACCGTCCACCTCATGACAGGGCGTGCAGCTCGCAGCGAGTTCGTTGGGCGGCACCCGCTCCGTGCCATGGTTGCTGTGACAGCCTAAGCATCCCGGAAGATCGCCGGAACGCGCCGCCGCGGCATGCGGGCCCAGGTTGAACGCGCGACCTACGAGCACGTGACAGTGGTCGCACACGTTGACTACTTCGGTGACACCGGGGGGCAGCGCGGTGTGCGAGCCGTGGCACCCAATGCAGGTCGGTGCGGCGAAGTTCTGTCCCTCAAACAAACTCACCCCGTGTGTGCTGGCTCGATATTCCTCGAACTGTGAGGTCGGCAGGCCGTATTTCTCCATGAGCTGTGCATCCTCATGGCAGCCCGCGCACGTCGCGGGGATGTTGGTAGGATGGACATTGCTTCTGGCATCCTCCGGAGGCAGAATCGTGTGGGCGTCGTGGCAACTCGTGCACGTCGGGGCGTCCATGTTTCCCTGACCCAGCAAGAGCTGCCCGTGCCGACTCGTTCTGAGTTCCGCGAGCTGATCAGTGTGCAAGCCGTATTGCCGCATCTGGTCGGGATCGGAGTGACAAGCCGAACAGATTCTCACTGTCGCGAGCTTGTCGGGAGTGCCGACGAAGCGTCCGCGGTGGGCGGTAGGTGTCTCGAGCGCCGTCGGATCGCCGCCGTGACAGTCGTGGCAACGAATCCCTCGCTCGGAATGGATGCCGAGTGTGAAGGTTCGTCGCTTGTCAGCGTGGCACACGATGCAACCGTACGACGTGTCCAGCCGCGCGCCGGGTGCTTGATCCTGTCGCGCCTCCAAGTGTAGCGGAGTGGCGAGAGCCGTGACCGCGGAGGCAAGCAAGAACACTCCCACCATGCGGTAGCCTCTCATGGCTGCCTCCCGCGCAATGAATCCGGAGGAGCCGGCTGGATCGGGGTGGGGCCGATCTCGGGCAGCGGGGTTCTGGACGTGGGCTGGAGACCTCGCTCCTCCAAAACCTCCGTCTGGGGGTGTGCGGACGGACGCACGCCGCGGAGCTGGCGTCCGGCAAGCCACGCGGCGAAGAAGCCGGTGAAGAAGAGCAGCCCGAGCGCCGTGTCGGTCGAAGAGCGGGATCAGCACCAAGCTCAACCCCAGCAAGGTGAACAGAGCGAGGCCCCAATTCCCAAAGAAGTGGATGAGCGCAAGTGACACATCCACCGGTACCCACGTCGACACGAGTTCGTCTGGCACCGCAAACGGGTCCGCAGGTGCACCGATTGGACGGGGGTAGAGCGCCGCCAGGGAAAAAAGCAGCGCCAGCACCAACACCGAAACAATGAAG
>JBDHDY010000352.1:0-4592 GCA_039591275.1 Gemmatimonadota bacterium
CGATCACAAGCACGCCATCAAGACGGCCGAGCCGAGGGGCATCGGGGTCAAGCGCTCTCCGGGCACGTCCAACGCCCTGGCCCGCGCCGACCACGTCCACGAGCACGGAAGCCTACCGGGTGGCATGGCGCACACCGTCGTCGGTGAGGACGCCGGTTTCATGTCGCCGGCGGACAAGGTTAAACTGGACGCGATCGCGCTCAAGGCCACGCACACCCCCCTGGCCGAGGGAGGGCGCCCGGTCGACGTCGCCGCGGTCGAGGGCGCTATCGGTGTCGACAAGGTCGCAGCCCGCGCCGACCACCAGCACAGCGTCAAGACAGCCCCTCCGGTGGCCCTGGCCGACGAGGCCGCAGAGGGCAGCTCAAGCGCCCTGGCCCGCGCTGACCACGTCCACCCGATGTCGGCCGCCGAGCACACGAAGCTAGCCTGTCTGGGCTACCAGAATTTCTATCCGAGCCCGGGTGGCGGCCCAGCAGGACCCGCCTCCTTTGCGATCGACCCGGCCATCAGCGCCAACACTCACCACTTTGGCGATGGCGAGCGCCAGGGCGTCGGCTTCGTTCTGTCTGTCCCCACGGCCGCCACGCGCATCAGCATGCGAGTTACCGGTCGAGCGTTGGAAAAGCAGGGCGCCGGCGTCCGAGCGGCCCTACACCTTCATCACCGCGCGATCGCGCACAATGTCGACCTGGAGCGCTGGTCCGCTGCCCATGTGCTCGGCGACGTCGTGAGAATCCCGGCAGCTAGTGAGCGCTACCAGGTGGGCTCTGTCGACCTGCTGCTCGAAGCGCTGCAACTTCGGCCCGGTACGCTCTACCAGGTGCAGCTCGTGAGAGATCCCTCCGATTCACTCGACACACTCAAAGGCGTCTACAGTCTCGTTGAACTGGCGATCGCGTTCAGCTAGGCTTTGCGCATGGCTCGCATTCGCATCCGACCAAAGCGCACACGGCCTCGCGCGAAGACGATCGCGAGAAAGCGCCTCACGCGCAAAGTGCTGAAGATGGGCGCTCTCCTCAACCCGCCGAGCGACATCCCTCGTCCGGTTACCCGCGCCGAGTGTCAGAACGATTCGCGGCCGTGCCCGTGGGTGGCGTGCAAGCACCACCTCTATCTCGACGTCAACCCAGCGACCGGCAACATCAAAATCAACTTCCCCGAGCTGGAGCCGTGGGAGCTTGGCGAGAGCTGTGCGCTCGACATCGCCGACCGCGCCGGCGTCACCCTGGAGACGATCGGCGAGGTCATGAACGTGACCCGCGAACGCGTCCGCCAGATGGAGGTGAGCAGCCTCCTCAAGCTCGTGGAGTCGGGCGACCAACTCGGTCGTTAGTTGCGACTCGCAAGCTAGGGGTGCGGATACCGCACCGGGATCGACGTCGCCGCGATTCGCAGCCAGCGCATCGAGTACTTGTTGCCGTACTTGGCCCCCGCCTCCCACTTCGCGACAAGCCCCGTCGACTGGCGGATGGAAGAGATGATGCCGCGCTCGGCGCCCTGCTTGGTCGAGTAGCCCTCGCTACCGTCGGCGACCTGGCGGTGGTTCGGGGCGTAGAGGCGCCAGTAGAAGAGGTGGTCCTTGCCCTGGTAGACCTCGTAGTAGGACTTGAGAATCATCTTGGCACCGGCACGATCATATACTCACCCCCGCGGGGGACGATTCGGTCGCGCGCCCTCTCTGCGTCGAGGCGCGTGGGCCACAGCCACCTGGTCGGCACGTTGCCGTAATGAGGGCCTCGCGGCACCTGTTGCCACTCTTCGTTGTCGTCGAGGCGATAGAGTTCAAAGCCCTTTGGGTCATCGCCGGCGAGCAGGTCAGCGGAAGCCTGTTCCAACCATCCAGTCATCCCGGCGGGATCTGGGTCGGGGCCCGGGTACAGGTTCTGCTCTAGTAGCCAATCGATGGCTACCAGTGCCGATTCGCGATCGATCACGTCAACCGGCGCCCTGTAGTCATTGGCTACGTTGTAGACGTAGAGTACGTGTGCCACGTTGTTCATCTCGTTGATGATAGGCGTCGAGAAGTAGACAGACCCGACCCCTTGCTCCGTCGCCTCCTCGAACCCATACCTTAGATCCGCGTAGGCGGTGTCCTTCATGATCTCGCTGTCGTCTGGCAACGAGTACTCCTCCATGTTTACGTCTTCTAGTTCGAGCTCGGGTAGGCCGTGCAACACGCGTTCGCCTCCAATCGCAAACTGTGCCCGCGCCCATGCGCCCAGCGGATCCGTGGCCCACACAAATATCGGCATCGAATCATAGGGGGACGGCAGAAGAAGCTGGTAAAGGGCGGGGCCCAGGTTCAGCCTCTCGCGGCGTGAATCCTTCCAGATCGAGGCCATCATGTCGGCGGGGTTGACGGTCACCGCGGCACCGGCCTCACGCGCCACACCTGCACACCCACCTCTTCGCGCGCATAGATTTCGGCTTCCCTGCGGGTATCGAATGGTCCCTCGCCAAGGTCCTCCTCTTCGCTGTCCACGATAATGAAACCCTCGACATAGTCGCCGGCCATCAGGTCGGCCATGGCATTTTCCACATCATCCCGAAGGTTGTCGTCCTCCGACCACCCCGCCTTCTCCAGTAGCCAGTCGGCCGCAACCAGCGCGCTGCTGCGACTATCGACGGCGACAGGCGCGTCCCAGTCGTAGGCGATTGCGTTGAGCCAGTAGATCCAGGCGAGCGCGCCGACACTGTTTATCGTCCGCTTGGATGGCCGTTCGATCATCCAGAGAAGCTCCTCGTACGAACGAACTGCCTTGCGATGAAGGATGTGCGAGTCGAGTTGGGCGACGGAGTGCTCGAGAAACACCGCCGTCTCAAGGTTTGCGGCGGCCTGGTTAAGCTGGCTTAGTTGCCACCATGCCTCCTCCGGCGTCTCGGCCCAGACAAAGTCCCTGGCCCGCGTCCACGTCCGCCAGAACTCGTCGTAGTCGATGCGGTAAAGCACCGGACCTGTGCGAATGTCGTCGACAATCTTCCGCCCATCCTCGTCCCATCCCTCGACCACCCACCCGACGACACCTATGTGTAAAGGGTTGAGTGGCACAGCCAGAGCGTATCAGCAGGGTATTGCGACTCGCAAACCGGGATTCAAGGATTACGGCTTCGGCTTCGTCCAGCTCAGGCTTTGGTAGGGGATGCCCCAAGTGCCCCCCTTGTGGCGGCCAGGGGATGTCTGCTTCACCTTTGCACGCTTGGGGTTCAGCTTGGTCACAACCCCTTTTGCGGCGCGATCGCCATCGCCCAGGAAGTAAACGGTGTCGCCGATCTCTAGATCCTCTCTGTCGATGCCCTCTGTGCGCGCGGCCCTCTGTGCGCGCCGTGTCTGTGCAGCACTGCGGCGCTTTTTGATGGATGCAGAGTACTGCTTCATCACCTCTGGGTGCATGCAGCTCGCGGAAGGCTCCTCGCCGGCTGCCTCCATCAGTTCTCTCCAGGTCGGACCGTGCGAATTGGCCCATGGATCATAGACCGGATCAACCAGGGCGTGGGCGGCGTGGCAAAACTCATGGACAATCGTGTGGTAGAGCAGTTCGGGGGTGAGGTCGTACCTGCTGCTGATCTCGATTGCTACCGGCTCGACTTCCGCATCGCCAACGAAGGCGGCCATGCGGCCTCCCTTTACCTGGAGAACACAGCGCCCAACCGCACGGCTCAGTCGGCCGTTATAGGTGACGGGCAGCACCTTGAGTTCGCGGGTGACGCGCGCAAGGGGGTATTCGTAAAGGTCGTCGACGGCTTCTGCAACCGATTTGCGGGCCTTGCTTACGACCCGCACAGGGACCGCGCGGCGCCGAGGGTTTTCTTCCATCTCCTCGTCTTCTAGGTACTCCTCGTACTCTCCGGGCTGGCAGATCAGGATGTCGCAGTCCGCTTCTTGGCAGTGTTCCATCGGTCTACCTAGTTCGCCAGGTGACGGCCGACGTAGATGCACGGCGTGTCGTCGGGGAAAGTGTAGCGCTCGTTGCTGGCTTGGCCTTCGACGAGCACCGAGGTGGTAACGGCGCCGTCCTCCACGAACAGCACCAGGTGGTCGAGTGCAACCCAGTCGCTTGTGGGCAACTGCACGATGTCGTGTTTGTGTACTTCAGCGAGGATCATAGGGCTATGCCTCCGACATGCTCTTGGGCACGACGCGAATGGTTGGCGGCGAGGCCTTCAGGCCGTCGAAGATCCTCTTGTCGCCATGTGGGTCCCGCAGCCCTGGTATGGGATGTTTGTGACCCGCTGTCATCTTCTTTTCCCAGGTAAGGCCATCGTCGTGAGTCTCCTCGATCACGAAGCGCTTGACGTCGTCGCCGGCGCTCAGATCGACGACGGCGTCGCTGAGTAGGTTTGCGGTGGGAACTGCCTCTAGTCGCTTTGGGTAGGGGGAGATCCAGCTTCGCGTAAGCGTCGCGGCGTTTGGCGGCATGTTCTCGAACAGCCAGTCGGCCGCTACAAAGGCAGAGTCTCGACTGTCGACCGCGACCGGCGCACCGTACTCCTCGGCCAGGTAGGCGATGAAATACATCCACGCAACGTTCATGACGGGATTGATCGATGCCGCGCGATTGTCCAAGACTGACCGCATGCCCATCCGCCTT
>JBDHDY010000353.1:0-4007 GCA_039591275.1 Gemmatimonadota bacterium
TGTTAGACAGCGTCTTGGGCCACATGCACATGAACCACTTCCAAATCCTTCGCGTCTTCATCGCGTTTGCTCCGCCCATACAGCCCAACGGTGAAGTCGTCGGTCTTGTCACCCACCTCCGCGGGGTCAACGTAGGACAAGACGTCGGGATGATGGCAGGTCACCACCCAGCCCGGGTGGTCAAGTAGAGTCAGAATGTTGAAGTCCGCTGCAGGTGTACCTACGTGTGCTGGTCCCCATTCTCGCAGGATCTCGAGGGCCCGCTCGCTCAACCCCGAGGGGGAGCCTACAAGGACGACACAGGTGCCGTGGCGGAACAGGACCCAGTGCTTTGCGTCGCCAATAATGATACGCTCCCATGTGGCGATCAGATCAGCGGTCGATAGTGCCGCCGGCTGGGGGGTAGCCGGAGGCGGTGGGGCTCGGCGGAGCCAGCTCGGAAGGCGCATCTCACGGACGCTGTCTAACGGTTAGCGCATGAGCTGCGGGCGGCAGGCCTGCCATACACAAACATCATGGTTCCTCTGTCGGCAGCGATGCGACTACTTGAAGGAACTCCATCTCCCGAGCGCCCGCCAGACTCCAAGCGCTTGTTAGAGTGCGCCCTGCGATGCTCCGCTCGATGGGCGGTGCTAAGGGAGCCCCGGCTTGGCCGCCAACGCCGCCGGATTGAAGCCCTTGCCGATAAGCCAGACCGCCAACACCACCTCCTGCAGCATTATCGGAGCGTCCAATACCGTGACGGTGGATGACTCCAGCTCAACGCCAAACATCAGCAACACACGCGCCGTCAGGATCGATGTAGCTGCGACAAGACCCCACACAGACAACCATCGCGGAACGAGCCTCGCCCGATACAGCACGTGGTTCAGCATGAAAGCGCCCAGGCTGAAGGCCGTGAACGCAAGCGCTGCGTTGTCCCAATCGTGCCCGGCCAGCAGCATGCCGCCTAGAGTCTGAAAGTGGGAAGCAGATTGAGCGCCAGGTGCCACGAATTCCTGACTCAGGCTCACAAGTGCAAGCAGGTGCATCGTACCGATGGCGAAGAGCACCGCTTCAATTGACCTGACCGCGATATACCCCAAGGCCAGGCGTTCGCTGAAGGACCTCAGGACTGGGTAGATGACCACCGCGATCCCAACAACTGCGATGTGATTGACGAGTTCTAGGAGAGCCCCCGTTGCCACTCGGGTTTGGTGATGGAAGACCTGTGCGAGGTAGTCAGGAGCCCCGAGCACCGGTGCTAGGAGCACGACAGATATTGAGAAGGAGACAGTCGCACTGAGGAACAGGCCACCCACAACGCGTGCGGCAGTCCGGTGTCTCATCGCGTCCAAACCTCCCAGGGGATCCTGACTCCAAGGCGAGTGGTCCCGACCGGGTGACAGCGCACTCTAACGTTGAAGCTCAGCCGCCGCGCGAAGCGAGGTCGGCTGAAGCGCCTTGTTCGGTAGCGTAGAACCTGTTCTAGTATGACACACCAGGTGTCTGATGAAGGTACGTGTCGTCAACAAGTTGCTTCAACATGAAGTCAGCCACGTCGGCACGTGAGATCCAGCCTTTGATTCGCGAATCCGTCGTGGGAAAGCCGTGCCGATAGACTTCAGTTCGAGGGCCGTCCTTCAGGTGAGGAGGGCGAACGATGGTCCAATCCAAAGAGCTTTGTCTTACGACAGCTTCCTGGCGTTCGTGGTCTGCGAAGGCATGTCGCAGGAATACCGCCACGATGATGTACTTAGTAAAGAACGGCAGGTTGGCTCGACTATCTCCCACGCCAAGCGAGGATTGACAAATCAGACGTTTAACGCCGGTCCCATGCATGGCCTCAACGATGTTTCGTGTTCCCTCTTCTCGAAGAGTTGTGCGCTTAGCACCTGCGCCAATAGTTATGAATGCGGCTTCCTGTCCTGCTACAGCACCTTCTACAGCAGCCGGATCCAGCACGTCGCCACAAACAATCTTTAGGCTCGAATGCTGGATGTCCCCGATCTTAGCCGGATCGCGGGCATATGCCATAACGCTATGGCCCTGATCAAGAGCCTGCTCTACCAACTCTCGCCCTGTACCACCGGTTGAACCAAAAACAAGTAGCTTCATCTCATCCTCGTGCTTTCTTGGCTACCGAACGGTCAGCGCATGACCTACGAGCGCTCGGCTCGCCGGCCACACCTCTTGGTGAACGTGCTCGGAGCAACGGCAGGCGCATCAGCATTCAAGGGCATTTGAAACGTACGCGCTCGCCAGGTCCATGCGCGAGTTAGGCAGCATCTGGCATCGCCCGGCTCGTCAGACGTGCGACGACCAAAATAGATCGAAGAACTCGGCCATGCTCTCCGGCCGATGGGCGGCAGCAGAGAAGAGTCTTTCCCAGTCGCTCGGGAGCACGTCAAGTGTGTTCACATGAAGTGGTGCACCGCCGACAGCGAAGTGGCTCGCAAACCCAATCGGCGTGCGGACGTCGACGGGCTCGGTGTGCATGACTGCGTCCACGACAGCCGTGATCTCTGGGGACTCGACCGGATCGCCAGACCGGTGCATGAGCCAAGAGCATATGCGCCGATCGATGTTCACAAGCACGATGACTGAGCGTTCACCGCGCACGCCATGGAGCCTCAGGTAGGCAACATCTACGCTGCGATCGATACGCTCCAAGAACCGTCCGACTGCATCGACTGAGCAGGCACCGTAAATCGACTCAGCATCGTCCACGAAGAATGTTGTGGCTCCGTGCTCGACCACAGAACTCATCACGACTCCTTCACCAGAGGCTGCCTAACGCCTGTTGGGCGGAGCGCAGCATCCAGCAAGAGCCCATACTACGGTCGGAAGACCGGTTGTATCCACGCAATTGCCCCGTCAGATCGCTGGACTCGAGCGCGGACGTAGGTGTCATCTGCTCGAAACTTGTAGCACGGCGAGTCGGTTTCATCATGCGCGAGCTGCGCGCCATAAGGGCCAATGAAGACCGTTCGAAACCCGAATTGCTCAACTCCCGCCATCGTAAAGCAGAGCTCGCGCTCGTTCGCCTCGAGCTCGGCCAGGATTACCCCCGTGGTTGCATAGAACTCGCCCGCACGCAGCGCGCTTAGGACTGCCTCGGTCGTCAGCTCAGTGGCTCGTACCATCACCCAGGAGCTCCCTGGATCCCGTGAGGCGGGATCGAAACGATGGGCATCATCGGCCGCAAGACCGTATAGAATGCGGCCGGCTGACAGCACACCATCCCAGATCTCGTCAGTCGACGGGTGGCCGCTACCTCCTAGGTAGTCTGCACAACACACCTCGAAATGCGTTATGCCGGCGGCTGTGATCTCCGCGGTTGTCAGCGCGGCAGAGAGGAGTCCATTCGGGTGTGCCAGGACCGGCAAACCACCGGCTCCGCGAATCGCACTGCTATTGTTGTCGATGGCCGCCGGCACGCTAACTCCGCCTTGCGGTAATATGGTCTCGCGCACGCCGAGGCCATTCACGTGCACCGGGCGCTCTGCGATACGATCGGAGACCTCGACACCGGCCATGACTAGAAACCGCCCCGCCACGCCATGCACAGCGTTCAGCCCTTCGACGGGAGTTCGTAAGTCGTGATCAGTGAGGATCACGAACTGATAGCCATGCTCCTTGTACCATTGAACGACTCGATTCGGCGACGCGCTGCCATCCGAATTCACGGTGTGGACGTGCGTGTTGCCTCGGAGCCAGCGAGTTTGACCCAGAAGCTCACCGTGCGGGACGATCAAGGCTGCAAGAAGCAGTAGAGTCCGAACAGGTGCCACGGGTTCTCCGTTTCGCGCTCCGCCTAACGTCACGCGATTCTGCTGCGCGGGCCGCCCGATATCAAGCGCGAAGCGCGTACCCACCCGTCTTACCGCGTCAGTAGCAATCGCTTGTTAGGTGTTGCGGATTCATATAGTAAGTGCAACAGCATCCCAGAAAAGGAAAGGTGACCTGGGATGCCCGCGTGTTCCTCCGTTCTCCGCCAAGAGAGGGAAGCCACCGATGTGCTATCG
>JBDHDY010000354.1:0-4245 GCA_039591275.1 Gemmatimonadota bacterium
CCGGTTGTAACCGTGGACGTCGAAGCGCGCGCTGTAGTCGGGTTCGAGATCGGGATCGGGCGGCTCGGTGCGAAAACCGCCGAAGTCAGACGGGAAGTGACCGTGAAAGACGGCAAGAGGATATCGCGCCTCGGGGTGGTCGTCGAAGCCTTCGGGCAGCAACACGTGTGCGCCAAGGTGCATCGGCCGGCCCCAAAACTCGGTCAGCAGCTGGCTTTGGATCTTCACGTGCTTGATGTACTTCGTGTCCGCCGGCTCTTCGATGGGTGGAATCACCTGATCCAGCTTGATTGAGATCCGGCTCGTTTCCGATGGGTCAACCTGCATCAGTTGGGGAGTGCTGTAGAGGTTGCCTGGCGCGCGGTTCCACCGTTGTCCTTCACCGCGATCCATTGGCAACTTGACCGTCTTACCGTTCGCCAAGTGAAACGTCTCGTATTTGTGAAGCACCGCCTGCACGTAGTATTCGCCAGCAGGGATGTTGGCCAGACTCTCAATGGGAAAGCCGAACACGCCGCCATCGATCACCGCTTCGGCGCCAGGCGCCAAACCGTCAATGTCGATCCCGTATATGAGCGGGGCATCGAAGGAAGCAGTTACCTGAAATCTGGGTTCGGGATCCGCCCGGGTGGTCAGTATCAGGAGGATGCGTCCGTCCAACGCCTCTCGGCTCTGCGACGCATCGAACGAGACTCCGAATTCCAAGTTTGCAGTGACGATGGGATCCGGCATTCCGGTGACACCGCCTACCCAGAAGGCCGCGGTGGCGAGGGGAAGTATCGGCGCGAGGGCCATATTTCGTAGCGACATCGTGTGTTTCCCTTCGAGTTGACCGGCGGGCAGGCGGGCTGGCGGACCGGCGGGCAGTTCCCCCGCCACAACCCCGGCTCCAACGTTCGGTCTGTCCGTGTTCAGAGTGCTTTGGTCGCTCGAAGGTAGCGCGTGCTGTCGTGCCCGGCCAGGCGGGGATAATCCAGCTGATCTCTCAGCGGGAGAAAGCACGAAGGCCCGGAGCAAGATCCCCGGGCCCTCGTACATGTCGCTGGTATCCGGCTAGACCATCGCTAGCGCCACGGTGTCGAGGTGTCGTCCTCCTCGTGGGACGGGCTCGAACGTTGATCCAGGCGGGGCACCTTCACCTTCTTGGTCTTCCCGCCCACCAGCTCTCGCCAGCGATCGTCCGTTTCCTGCTCGGCCTTACGCCGCTCTTGTTCCACCGCGGCGGCCACCGCGTCGATGATTTGGCGGCGCCACCGGTCAGCGTCCTGGCGCCGTATCACCTTGCTCTCCAGGAGACTGGGGTGCTCGCGCTTGATGATTGCCTCTTCAAACTCGTTGAGGGCGAGATGTATCGGCTCGAGGACCGACCTGTCCGTCCGCATTGTTGACACCCCTGTAGGAGCCCTCGGGATGGAAGACTTATGAACTTTTCTACCGTGCCTGTGTCTCGATGTTCCCCATGTGCGGGCCCCTTGGCAGGCCTCAATCGTCCCTGCTCATGTCTTGATTGAGGCCATCAGGCCGCATTTTCATTAGCCCTCGTGAATTGTCTATCACTCCGGTAGCGGATATCCCTACGAAAGCATGGCCGGGATGGATTCAGGCTGTGTTGGGGGCTTGATGCCCCTTCCCATCCCGACCACACCGGGGCTTGGGTATTAGGCATTGGGCATTGGGGCTTTGACCCTCCCCTCCCAACCACACAAGGGCTTGGGCTTGGGCATTAGGGCTTGGGTGGTGAGGTAACTGTCTTCTGCAGTTTCGTTCTGAAAGCGATGGTAGCCAGGCGGCGCACAGTTCTTTCTAAAGGCCAAAGCCCCAAGCCCCAGTGCCCAAGTCCCGGGTGGGGAAGGGAGGGGTTGTTGTTATTCCGCTTTCAACGCCTTGAGCGGGTCCACTCTCGTTGCTCGCCTTGCCGGGAGGAAGCAGGCAAACAGGGCGACAGCAGCCAGAAACGCGCTCACACAGATGAAGGTGAGAGGATCGTTCGTGCTGATCCCGAACACCATGCCTTCCATGAGGCGGGCAAGCGCTAGCGCTCCGGCCGCGCCGATAGCGACGGCGATCCCGGTTAGCAATAGGCCGTTGCGTATCACCAGTCCAACCACATCCCGATCAGCCGCCCCGAGGGCCATGCGAATTCCAATCTCATGGGTCTGTTGGCTCACGGCGTACGACATGACACCGTAGATCCCAACGGCCGCGAGCACGACTGCTATCGCCGCGAAGAGGCCGAGGGTGAGCATGGCGAAACGACTTTGGGCCATGGCATCCGCGAGATACGAGTCCATCGATCGGACTCTGAATACAGGCAGATCTGGATCGCTGCGTTGTACCTCAGCGCGGAGCGCAGCCATCAAGCCCGTGTGGCTGCCCTCCGTGCGCACCACGAGAGACATGAAATTGAAAGGCTGGAACTGCTGGTGTTCCCAATAGAGAGTCATGCGTGGCTCGATGGAGGGACCATTGTGCCGGACGTCGCCGACGACGCCGACGATGGTTGCCACGAGAGTATCGCCCCACGGCATGGAGATGGTCTTCCCGATGGCGCTTGTGTTTGGCCAGAACTCTCGAGCGAGCTTCTCGGAGGCGAGAACATTCAGCGGGCCGTCAGCACGATCGCGTTCGTCGTAAGCCCTGCCTTCGAGCAGCGGGATTCTCATGGTAGTGTGGTACTCCGGGTCAACCCAGCGGATGTCGGCCACGGGAATCTCCCCGGCCTCAGGAATTAGCCGATCGTTCACCCAGAAGTTCGTACCGGTGCCGGGGCCGGCCAACGGCAACCATGTGACTGCACTTGCTGCGGTGACGCCCGGAAAACCCCTTACTCGTTCCAGGAGATCGTCGAAGAAATGAGTACGCTGATGTGTTTCAGAGTAACTCGCCCCTGGCAAGTGGATCTGTGCCGAAATGATGTTTTTGGTATCGAACCCGACGCCCACATTGATGAGTTCGAGGAAACTTCGCACCGTCAACCCCGCCCCAACCAACAGGATGAGGGACAACGCCATCTCGGCCACAACGAGTCCGCTCCGCATTCGCCGATGACGCACAGAGCCACCGCTCCGTGAGCTTCCCTCGTTGAGGGTTCTCGTCAGCTCCTGGTGCGACGAGCGCAGTGCAGGTACCACGCTGAATAACAATCCGGTGAGAATCGCAAGGGCCACAGTGTACAGTGCAACGTTGCTGTCTACGCCGACCGCCTCCAAACGAGGAAGGTCTTCGGGACCGATAGCCCTCAGCAACTTCACCGCGCCAAGAGCGAGGAGCAGGCCTAGGCCTCCACCAGCTAGCGCGAGGAATCCGCTCTCGGTGAGCAGCTGGCGGATGAGTCGTGCGCGGCTTGCTCCAAGGGCGGTGCGGAGCGCCATCTCCGGGGCCCGAGTGGCGGACCGCGACAGTAGCAAGTTCGCCACGTTGGCACACGCGATGAGCAACACCAGAGTGACCGCACCCAAGATGATCCATAGAGCCGTCTCAACGTCTCCGACGATCTGCCGGTGAAGAGGAACGACGTTGACGCTCCAGCCGGATTGCGCATCGGGGAACTCTTCTTCCAAGCTCCGGGCCATAGCGCTCATGTGATCTTGGGCCTGATGGAGCGTCACGCCTGGCTTGAGGCGACCCAACACCTGTATCCACCGGCCTCGGGCCTGGCGGGATCGGGGGCCGAACGGCTGAGGCATCCAAACATCTTGACTGCCGATCGAGTTGAACGTCATCGGCAGATCGAAAGCGAAACCCGGCGGCAGCACGCCCACTACGGTAAAGGCCGTTCCATTGAGAATGATCGAACGTCCGATGACGTTTGGGTCTGCTCCAAAGCGACGCCTCCAGAACCCGTAACCGAGCATGGCGACCTCGGCGGCGGCGAACTCCTCCTCCCCGGGAACAAAGACTCGCCCGATGTGAGCGTTCACGCCCAGCATGGAAAAGAAGCTGGTGGATGTGCGGACGGCTCCGATGCGGTCGGGCTCACCATCTCCCTCTACCATGGCAGCCAGGTTCTCGAAAACGGTATTCTGTTCCCGCCAGGCAATGAAGTTTGCTGGCGAAACAACGTTTTGGTCGCGGCCTCTGGGAATGTTGTGTTCCCATACCATGACCAGCTCGTCGGGGTCTGGGTAAGGGAGCGGCTCGAGAATGACGCCCTTGACGACGCTGAAGATGGCTGAGTTGGCACCGATGCCGAGCCCGATGGTGATCACCACCACGGCAGTGAACATCGGTTGCCTGATCAACCCG
>JBDHDY010000355.1:0-5338 GCA_039591275.1 Gemmatimonadota bacterium
CCTCCAGCTAACCTGGAGTCCTCCTCTGTGTCCTCCGCACTCTCTGTATTAATCTGCCTTTTTGCCCGCCTGGAAACGAGCCTTCCTCTGTGTCTCCGCGCCTCCGTGGTTAGCCCGATTAAAGCCCCAACGCAGCAAGCACAAAACACCGGTCTCTTCACGAAAACCAGGACACCACGAATGATCGTAACAGACGCCAAGAAAAGGACTTACCACCGAAATGCCCGCCGCGCAATTCCGCCCAACTCAGCGCCAAACGGCCCGAACCGTGCACAGAAGCGCACCGAAGACGCATGTTTCTACCGTTTACCAGGGGCAAACCCGCCCAATGTGCGGTCAGCGGTCGAATCGGTGTGCGGTGCTTGTAGCGTCAGCGCGCAAGGTTACGGGCCAGGCAAGCGGCTGGAGTCGTGCCGCCTGCCTGGCTCGCTACGCGGCCAGGGCGGTCTGGCTGGGCGTGGCCGTACCGCGCCCAGCGGTCTGGTGGGGGCCGGTGGCGTTCTCTTCCAATCCCTGTGGCGCCTACGAGGCCGTGCCTATGGTCATACTGCCGTCAACGGTGGAGAACGTCTGGGATACCTTGGTTCCCAGGCTGCTGATCGCGGCCAATGCCACGATGATGATCAGGGCGAGCATCACGGCGTACTCGGTCGCTGTGGGGCCGTCCGTCTCACGCAAGAAACGTTTGGTCTGCTGGATAACGCGGGTCATGTGACTCCCTCCTTTTGACAAGTCTTCCGTAGATCCGTGGTACTCGTTAGGCATGCGATAGAAAGCAAGCCAAGTCAAACCGCGACCGCTTTTTTGGGCGGGGTCCGATACGAAGGCTGGTTTAGCGCGGCACAACCGCCGTAGCCGCCCGTCTGTACGGTCGCGCTCCGCCAGACGCGACTTCTGGTCGGCTAGGCGTGCCAGTAAATCGGTCGCCAAGTAGGCTCCCGTCGGGGCGTCGCCCCCGGTAGATGCGACGCGATCTCTTGGGATTGATGGAGGAGACTATGAGACCTGTTCTGGCCGTGGTGATGATGTCGATGCTCGGCGTGGCCCTTGCCGCCGGCTGCGAGGTTGGCTCTGGTGGCCAAGGCAGCGGCTCTGCCGCTCAGGCCCGCGGCGCCGGCGACCCGGGCGAAGCTGATGGCGCTGGTGACGGGGCCGACGGCGGCGGCGTGGCGAGAGACGTGGTGGTGGCCCAGTGGGATTCTGAGCCCACCGGCCCTGTGGCATTTGCGTCGCTCGTTCCCTCGACTGTGGCCGACAATGTCACCGCGTCGGACTTCACCAGCAGTGACGGCACGCCGTCCCGCACCACTTCGCCCGGGGTCAACTGGGTGACGGAAGGCGGCTGGACCGACGTGGCTACGTTTCTGTCCTGCCCCATACAGGCCGCGGAGGGTCTCGAGATCCGTCTGGGCTCGCTGGACTTCGAGCAGTCCACCGGGATACCGGTACACTCGCCGCCGAAGCAGTGATCCGGCGTGCCCTCGACGCCCGTCTCCGAGGTGCAGGCGTCACCGTCCTCGCAAGGTGTGGAGTCCGCCGTGGGGATGACCTAGCAGGCACCGGTGCTGGCGTTGCACACGCCGTCGTTGCACTGGTCGTCCAGCGCCCATTGTCTGGCGACCGACCGACGCCGCCTTCTTTCGCCAGAGCTATACTACTCCGACGTGACCCCGTTGCCCTCGACCATGTCGGTGAACGTCACCATGCCGCGAGTGCCTGCACGGACTTGGACCTCAGAGGGCATCTTGAGGGCGAAGCGTCGTGACCATTCGGGTATAAGTATTCCATCGAATCAGCTTGAGCGTCAGAGGAGCTATCACCAGCAAGAGTTTGTGTTTGACATCTCGTCGATCTCCAGATAGAGTACTGGTTTGACGAAGACGGCGGTGATCGAGGGACGGTATCGTGCGCGGTACCGTGTTGGCTTGGGCTTTTGAGTGCCCGGTCGGGATATGTGGAGGTGGCCGATGGACGGCGTCCACGACCTCTTGCGTTCACCGATCTTCGACGGCTTGTCCAGCGACGATCTCGAGGTGCTTTGTTCGCATAGTCGCGTGTTGTCGTTCGAGGCGGGGCATTCCCTCTTTGAAAGCGGCCAGAAGGCTGAAGAGCTGATGATCTTGCGGGAGGGGGTCGTCGAACTCTTCTTTCCGATTCACATTTTGGGAGCCGCTCGTGAGGTGACGCTCAAGAGCAAGCAGACGGGTGACGTTGTGGCCTGGTCCGCTTGTGTCATCTCGTGGTGTCGGTTGGCGCTGTCGTTTCTCGGTAGCCGTTTTTCACCGTCGCCGGGATGTCGGCCCCCACCGGCTCGGGAAGTGTCGGCCAAGCCTGGAAGATCGCGGCTAGATCGGGGTGGCTCACGGCCAGAGGTAGTTGTACCTCTTGTGTAAACCGATCCGGGGCATCCTCGCAACCGATGAAGCGACCCTTACACACGCCATGGAGCAGGCGAGTGGCAAGCAAAGGCATGCTGAACCTTCAAGTGCGGGACACGCCAGCGGAAGCAGTGCGGATGGAGGGTAATCTGCACCTTGATGATGGTTCCCGGGTGGGCGTGGTTGGCGGAGGCCCGGCCGGGTCTCTCTTCGCCTATTTCCTTCTGAACATGGCCCGCACGCTGGGCACGGATCTCGACGTCGTGATCTTCGAGCCGCGCGATTTTGAGCAGGCCGGACCCCGAAGCTGCAATATGTGTGGCGGGATCATCTCCGAAACTTTGGTGCAGAACTTGGCCACCGAGGGTATCAACCTGCCCCCCACGGTGATCCAGCGTGGCATCGAATCGTATGCGCTGCACATGGACGTCGGCAGCGTCCGCATTGCCACGCCACTCGATGAAATGAGGATCGGCGCAGTCACACGCGGAGCCGGCCCGCGGGATCTGAAGGTGCGCCGCTGGGACAGCTTCGATGGTCACCTGCTCGGCCTCGCACAGGACCAAGGCGTGCGGGTTGTCCGCGAGCGGATCAAGCATGTCGCCATCGAACAGGGGCGCCCGCGGTTGACCACCGCGCGTGGCGAAGCGCACACCTGCGATCTCGTGGTTGTCGCCAGCGGCGTCAACTCGCCGACACCGAAGCTCTTTGAATCACTCGGCCTCGGATACCAGCGCCCCACGACCACCAAGACCCTGATCCGCGAGTACTATGTGGGTGAGGACGTGATCGGTCAGACGCTGGGCTCGGCCATGCACGTATTCCTGCTTAATATCCCGCGGCTGGAGTTCGCTGCCATCATACCCAAAGGCGATTACGTGACCATGTGCCTTCTCGGGGAGAGCATCGACAGCGAGGTGGTCAACGCCTTCTGTGACGCGCCCGAGGTGAGACGGTGCATGCCGCCCAACTGGCGTCCGGAAGAGCGTTCTTGCCAATGCATGCCCCGCATGAACATCATCGGTGTCGAGAAGCCCTTTGCGGACCGGGCCGTGTTCATCGGCGATTGCGGTATCACCAGGCTGTACAAGGACGGCATCGGGGCCGCCTACCGCACGGCGAAGGCCGCGGCGCGGGCCACGCTGTTCGAGGGCATCTCCGAAGAAGCCCTGCGATGCTCCTACATGCGGGCGTGCCGCAGAATCAGGCGGGACAACTTCGTCGGCAAGGTGACTTTCGCGGTGTCCCGGCGAATCCAGAAGTACCGCTTCGCGCGCCGCGCCATGCTCCGCATGGCCATCGGCGAGCAGCACAAACCCGGGCGCCGACGCCGTATGAGCAGCGTGCTGTGGGACATGTTCACGGGCAGCGCGCCCTACAGCGAAGTCTTCCTCCGGACATTCCATCCGGCGTTCATCTGCAGGCTGGCATGGTGTCTGATGGGCTCCTTGATTCGCCCCAGATCCGGTGGGGCAGGCGGGGAGGTGCCCTAGCAGCCTGTTGAAAAAGGGGTGGCTGGCACGGGGCATGCTGGTTGACCGGGGGAGTCGAGTAGGTCAGGGAGGACGCGGTCATGGCTTTGGGTAAACGGAAGCGGGAGCAACAGGGTGGCGACGACGAGCCTGCCGCAGTCGCCGGGGCATCCGTTCTACGAGAAGCTCAACGGGCTACTGAGCGAGGCGGAGTTCGACGAGTATGTCGAGGAGCTTTGCCGGCCGTACTATGCGGACGGTGTGGGTCGCCCGGGGATCCCGCCGGGCGTGTACTTCCGGATGCTGTTCATCGGCTACTTTGAGGGTCTGGACTCACAGCGGGCGATCGCCTGGCGGTGCCATGACAGTCGCTCCTTACAGAGCTTCCTGGGATATGCGCTCACGGCCCCCACACCGGATCATTCCTCGTTGACGGTGATTCGCCAGCGTCTTCCGCTGGCAGTTCACGAGCAGGTCTTCGCCCGGGTTCTCCAGATTGCCCAGGAGAGGAACCTGCTGAAGGGCCAGACGGTGGCGGTGGATTCGACCTTCATCGAGGCGGAGGCGGCCATGAAGTCGATCGTCCGGCGGGCTAACGGCGACGACTGGAAGGAATACCTCCGGAAGCTGGCCGTCGAATCGGGTCTGGAAAATCCGACGGACGAGGATCTCCGCAAGTTCGATCGGAAGCGTAAAGGCAAGAAGGTCAGTAACGACGAGTGGTTCAATCCGCACGATCCCGACGCGAAGATCGCGAGAATGAAGGACGGTCGGACGCACCTGGCCTACAAGACGGAGCATGCGGTGGACTTGGACAGCGACTTGGCCCTGGCTGCCCCGGTTTATCTCGCGGATGAAGGCGACACGGCCACGCTCCCGCAGACCGTAACGATGGCCCAGACGAATCTGATGCTGGCGGGCAGTGAGGCGGAGATCCAGGACGCTGCGGCCGACAAGGGGTATCACAGCACGGAGACCCTCACCTGGGGTCAGTCCTTCGGCATCCGCACCTACATCCCTGAACGTGAGAGTCAGTGGGCTCGGCGTTGGACGGACAAGTCGGAGGAGGAGAAGCGGGCCGTCTACAACAATCGGCGTCGAGTTCGAGGGAAGCGTGGCAAGCGGCTCGGCCGCCTTCGCAGTGAGTACACCGAGCGAAGCTTCGCCCATACCTGTGAGACCGGCGGGGCGAGACGCAGTCGGCTTCGCGGGCTGATCGACGTGGCCAAGCGCTACCTGATGTATGTCGCGGGCAGAAACCTGGGCGTGATAATGCGGGCCTTGTTCGGGATGGGGACCCCCAAGAGCCTGCAAACGGAGGGGGAGGCCTCCCCCTGCGCAGTTCTTGGCTGGTTGCAGTTGCTCGGCCAGCGCCTGCGGCGCCTATGGACTGACTCCGCCGTGTATCTGACCAGCAGCTCCGATTCGTTCGCCCCCGGGCGAGTCAATTGGGCTGCTTGAAAAAGAGCCTTCTTCAACGGGCTGCTA
>JBDHDY010000356.1:0-5725 GCA_039591275.1 Gemmatimonadota bacterium
GCGTCCGCCTCTGGTGGTGTCAAGAAGTGTCCACAGGCCTTGCACCAGTAGGCGTTGGGGCTGTGAGCAACTTCGTCGGCGCCGCAGTGTGGACATTTCATGACTGTCTCCTGAGCACTCGTCGATGGTTGACGGCTAGCGGTACTTCTTCGACTCCGCAAATGTCTCGGCCTGGGCCACCGCCTGTTCCAAGGGAATCTGGAAACCCGCTAGGGGGCCCGCGCAGCCTTCGTGCAGCTTCTTGAGCCGGGTGAGTAGTTCCCCTGGATCGAGTGGTGGGTCAGTGGCGAGGGAGGCCTGCCACAACTGCTCTGCTTGATCGTGAAACCCAATGACTATCTCGAGTTCGTCATCGCCGAAGACGTCTTCAGCCACCTGTTCACGGATACTCGTCACAACACTACCCAGCAGCATCTGAATCGATTGGCGGGTTCCCCAACCGACGCTCGAGATGCGCTTGAGGAAATCTGATCGGCGATTCTCATCCACGGCCCAAACCTCCAAGAGCAGGTTCCCCTGCCGTACCGGCCACGCGGCATCCTACCGCAGGTCGAAGATGTAGCTGTTCAGGTATTGAATGGTATCCTCTTGCTCCCGAACTTGAAATGCCAGGATGTCACCGCTCGTGACGATGCCGCATACCCCGTCGGAATCGACCACCGGCAGGTGTCGGATCCGTCTACCGGTCATGACGCGAACGCACTCTTCGATCCCCGTCTCCGGGCGGCAGCTCGCCACCGGCGTGGTCATGACCTCACCAAGCCGCGTGGTGGCGGGATCTCGCTGCTCGGCCACGACGCGCTGCAAGATGTCTCGCTCCGTGAAGATCCCCACCATCTTGCCTTCGTCAATGACGACTACACCTCCGATACCGTGCTCGTTCATTGAGCGCGCCGCACTCAACACTGAGTCCTCGGAGCTGCCCGCTCCTGGCAAGATGGTTGGATCTGAACGGCTCTCGACGGCAGCACCGCGGGTGCAAGGGCAGACCTCGTGACGGCCCGCGGGGAGGCGTCCTTCGTTGCGACCAGACCCTATTTGAAATTGTCTTGCTAGGATTAGGAGTCAAGGTCGTGGAGCCGGGCGGCGGCTGTGGGCGCGGGGCAGGAGGCTAATCAGGAGTTTTTCGTGACGGGCGGCGTTTGCCCAACCTGAACTCGCGGATTTCCTCGTGCTGGCGCTTGATGGCTTCCATCACCTTGTCCACCACGGCCTGTGCGGCCTCTTTATCCCGCGGACGGTCGAAAAACTCAGAGTAGTCCACGGGAGGCCCGAAGGAGATGTAGATACGTCGAAAGAGCCTGGGGATTTTGCTTCCGATAGGAAGGAGGTCCTGCATCCCATCGATTGCGACGGGGATGACACGAGGCCGGGTACGCAGGATCAGCACCCCTGACCCCGGGCGGCCATCACCGACCAACCCATTTCGCGAGCGACCTCCCTCCGGAAAGAGCGTCATCACACCGTGGGGCAAGACGTCCACCATGCGGTGAAGCGCTCTGAGATCGCGACGGCCTTCCTTTATGGGGATGCATCTATAGTTGTCGGCGAACCACGACATCACTGGGCTCTTGTAGAAATTCTCGACCGCGGCCGGATTCCACGGAACGAGGTGAGGTTTGATTAGGGAGCGGGGGAAGAACCCGAAGGACCCAACCGGAAAGCTGTCGATCATCGACTGATGGTTGGACAAGAGAAGTGTGTTCGGCTCGCTTCCGACATTGTGTTTGCCGATTACCGTCGTCCGGTTCAGAACCTTGAAGAAGAACCACAGAACGAGTGCGGTGAGATTGGGCACGAGGTAGCCCGTGACCCGCCAGTAGCGATTGAAGGTGTCCCCGCGATGTGGCAACCACTGGGCCTTTGTGAGCCCTGGGGGAGGAGGTCTTTCGCGGTCCCGGCCCCGCGGCGATTCCGCCGTGGATTCCGTCTGACTCACGGACAGATACTCGATATGGTGGCAGCCTGGAAACCGGCGTGCCCTCGGTCTGATGTCGATCCAGAGGTCGTCAGTTGGCGTCTCATTCGGGCAATCAAGTTACTGTCGAGTGAGCCAATACGGCGAGATTTCGAAAAAGCCGAGACAATTTACGCAGAGCGGGGCGGGGCCGTTAGATCCCGCCGTCAGCCCGCGCCGGGCGGACACCCGAGGCCCGGGAGCAGGGCTCAGAGCTGACGGTGGGGATCATCGAGCCGCTGCACTCCCTTGACGGACAACGGCCAGCCCACAAACGTACTTCCAGGTCCCCCCCCTTCAGCCGGAGAGGAGCGTCGACGATGGAGCCCTGGGAAGCGGAGATTCTTCAGACCCTGATAGCTGCCGCCGGAGGCGTCTCATTCTTCTGGATCTTTACGCGATTTTGGCTCAAGAAAAAGGAGCTCGAGCACGGACCGGGCGGCGACAGGATGCAGCGGGCTCTCGAGGACGTGCGAGAAGAAATGCAGGAGATGCGAACGGCCCATGCCGCGCAGCTGGCGGAAGTGCACGAGCGTATGGACTTTGCAGAGCGGCTGCTCACGGAGGCCCATGGTAAGCCGCAGTTAGAAAAGAGTGACGATACCCCAGGGTAGATCGTGGCTGGCCCGCTCGGCCCGCGCTCACGGTGGCACTCCAGCCGGAGACACACCGCTGGCGCATGTAAACACCCTGGTTCTGCAAACGTAGATAGGCTCTCGTGTTACGCATCTAGCGAGAGCCTCTTTCCTGTCAGGTCCTAGCGCGGCAGCTGGCAGCCGGTCGCTGCCAGCAGCGTGCCAACTACTAACAACTAACAGCTAATAACGAATAGCTAAACAGCTAGCGCCTCCGCTCAAACCACACCCTCCGCACTCTTCCCGTACTGACTGTGAATCCCTCGATCCGGCCTGCCGCGTCGCGAGTGAATGCGATGCTCCCGAATCCGACCGAAAAACCATCGGCATATGTCGGTGTCAGCACGCGCGTACCGGTTTTGATGTTCTGTACCACGAGTGCCGTATCCTGCAGCTCCACGGCATAATCGATGTCTAGTTCCTCGCTGTGATACATGCCCGCGTACTCGGTCAATTGGTCGATGCTCAGTGTCACCGGTTCGGCCCAGGTGTAGACCGTCTCCCAATTTCCGAAGAAGCGCCCGCGGATTTGAAGTAATCCATCTTCCCCTGAGGATTTCACCTCGATCGAGTTGGAGGATCGTCCGATGCGAAACCGGTGGTCCCCGAGGTGGACGAGTGCCGTTCCCTCGCCGGATCCGGCCCTCAACCTTCCGTCCTTCACAAAGAGACGCAGTGCAAGGTCTGATGCGGGATGTCGATAAAATCCCGCAAGACGCCTTAGCTCTGCGTCTGAGAGCTGCACCGCTTCGTCCATCGAGGGAGCCTCGCGCCTGGGCTCCGTGAAGTCATCTGCTAGGTACACGTCCGCGACTCGGCGAGCCTTCCCACCAGGATTACTCGACGGAAAGTTGCACAGTACGGCAACGGAGAAGCGTTGGTCCGGGAAACGCATGAAGTTACTGCGGTAGCCCGCGTCGGCGCCGCCGTGCCCCACGGTGGCAAGTCCTCGGTGGGTCCCGTGTGATAGTGCGAATGCGTAGGGGATAGTATCCCCGTCGTTCAACACGCCTCGCTCGTGCATCTGTTCAATCAAGCCCCGTCCACCGACCTGTGCGGTGTAGAAATTCCGATCCCAGCGCGCCAGATCCTCGACGGTCGTGAAGAGGCTCGTAGCACCCACTACGTCGAAGTCGGGGATGCTGATTTTCAGGCCGCCATCCGGATCCGGTGCATAAGCATAGGCTCGGTTCCGTACGATCATCTCATGATCGTCATGGAAGTGCGTGTCGTTCATGCCGAGTGGCTCGAAGATGTTCTCTTCGGCGAACCTGCGGAGCGTCTGGCCACTCAACCGCTCGACGATCACAGCCATCAACGTGTAGCCGGTGTTGCTGTACATGTACTCAGCGCCCGGCTCGAAGTTGAGGGCCTTCTGGAGCGCCGTCAAATACAGGACATCCTCCTGCTTCACAACATCAGCCTCCCAGCGCCAGCCGGCCATGTTGAGCAAGCTCCATTGGTCTCTCAAGCCACTCGTGTGATGGATAAGATGGCGGACGGTGATCGTCGGGCCGAAATCCGGCACCTCGGGAACGTACGTTCGCACATCATCATCCAAAGAGAGCTTGCCCTGGCTTGCGAGTAGCATCAAGGCAAAGGCGGTGAACTGTTTGGACACCGATGCCACGTGAAAGACGGACGAGGGCGTGATCGGTACACCGTACTCGAGGTTCGCCATCCCATAGCCGCGCTTGTAGATGATTGCGCCGTCTCGGATCGCGGATACGGCACAGCCGGCCGAATCGGGAGTGTCCCAAGCGGTAAAGATCTCGTCCACCTGGGCCTCGGGGCTTCTCTCTTGAGCGGAGATGGGAAGGGTGAACACTAGCACCACTACGATGCCGACGACGGACGCGAGCGTGCGCCCCAGAATCCATTGCATTGCTACCGCCCTTAGTTGTCGTGAACAGCCGTCGTGCGTGCAGCTAATCCGAGACGGCACATTCGCGCCTTGAAACAGTACGATGCCCAAACCTAGCGCGTTTGGCAGGCGGGAGGGAGGAGGCAGGAGGGAGGAGAAGCAAGGAGCTCTGAGCGACCTGCTTTGCGCTCGGCCCCAAACGGTCACAGCTGAGCGGTATGGTGCTGGGGCAGGGATTTCAACTACTTCAACATCCGCACGAAGAAATCGCTTACTCCACCGAGACACACGACACCGTTACCCCTTCCGGCAAGCACGCACAAAGTCGTTGGTCTGCTTCAACGCCTCCGTTACAGCGTCATCCTCGTGCGTCGGCCCCTCCTCCATGTGGCCGGCTTCGACCATCCAGTCATTGAGCTTGCGGAACGTAGGGTCGCACTCGGCAAACATGGCCTCGGTATCGTCCAACTCAATGGATGTACCGTCCTCGACATCGAGCACCTTCGGATTCTCGTATACATCGACGGCGCCGACGAACTGACCCTCCGTTGTGAGGTAGACCCAGGCAACGCGTATCATCTTTCCGCTGATGGCGTTGCTACCTATACCCACGCGCCATCCGCAGAACTTCAGCACACTCTGTTCTTCGCGGTGAAGGCCCCGCTTGGCAGGAGTCGGTCCCACCACTCGAATGCGATGGTCGTGGGGCTGTCCGAGGCGTTCCTCAGCAACGTTGACGAGTACGGTCGGGTCCATGTGATTTCCCCATCGAGGGTTCTGCAACGAAATTTACCATCCCGTTGTGCTGCTAGCTCGTGTGGCGAGGCCAATTAGCATCGCAGTGTTGCAGATAGGTTGGTGTTGAGATGAGTGAGCAGGGAGAAGTGAGAAGGGAGAAGGTCGCGCCGCCTGCATCTAATCGCCTTCTGCGGCTTCTACTTCCCCACGCCGCCTGCCAGCTACCGGCTGCCAGCTGTCAGCTACTGCAATGCCCAAGCCCTAAGCCCAAAGCCCCAAATTCTCCTGCCCCTCCTGCCCCATCTTCTACACCCCACACCCCACACCCCACACCCTACACCCTACACCCTCGTCACCTCCTGCCCCTTCTGCCCCTGCACCTTCCACCATTAGCTTCTTACGAGGATATCCGAGGTCCAACCGCTCCTTGGCGAGTGAATTATGCGCTTTCAGAGCCGTGTTTGGCATCTGGCCACCTTTTCCAGTGTTCTTGCCGTAGCCTGCGGCGATGGCGGAGAGTTTGACATCGCC
>JBDHDY010000357.1:0-9696 GCA_039591275.1 Gemmatimonadota bacterium
AGTTCCCAACGTACATCCCCAGGGCAAGCACGGTGCCCGACGTTATCCCTCGGAGAAGGCGACGATGTTTCATCGTGACGGCGAGAATATGGGGGATTGGCAGGCGGCGTCCAGGGGGGCTGCATGGGACTTGGGCAGTAGGGCTTGGGCAGTGGGTTTTGAAACGTAAGGACTGGAACGGACTCGACACCTGGTGTCGCGCAGAGTTTCATGATCCCCAAGCCCCAATCCCCAACATCCAAGCCCCAAGCCCCCTAGCGCCTCATCCCCGCTATTCTCTTCACCACTTCCTTTGCGGCTGCCAGAGCCTCACCCATGGCGTCGACCTCCGGGTTATATGAAGCCAGCGCAGCGGCTCGAACATCGAAGCGTTCGGCGATCAGGTCCAGCGCTTGATGTAGTTCCGCTGGAGTGAGCCCGCCGGGGGGGGCAAACTCATTCGCAGGCGCGAGTTCGGGGTCGAGGACATCCAGATCCACATGGACATACACGTTCTTGGTGCGGGCAGCAAGGACGGTGAGTTCGCTCTCGAGCGTCGCTTCGATCCCATGTTCCCGGATCCTGTCATGCCCGCAGACGGTGACCGTGGATGCCTCGAGGAGATCAACCTCAGCCGGATCCAGGTCTCGCGCACCCACCAAGATGACATTGTTCTGGCGGACGGGATCGAATCCAGGAATGGTCCGGGCGAGGCTGATCCACGACCCACCGGTGGCGATGTTGAGGCACATGCCGTCGAAGAAGCCGCTGGTGGAGGTCTCGGGTGTGTGATAGTCCCCATGTGCGTCGAACCAAATGACCCCAATTCCGTTGGGGTCCAGTCCGGCCAGCGTGCCAAGACATTGGTTGCAGTTCCCCGCCAGCACGATCGGCAACGACCCGTCCTCGCCCGCTCTGCGGACCTTCTCCGCGAGGAGAGTATTGACCTCGACTACTCCCGCGATCTCGTGCGGAGCGGGGGCCACATACTCCACTGCGTCCACCAGCACATCGAAGCCCGCCTGCACCAGCAGATCGTCCACGCCTGCCTCAATCAACAAACTCGGCCCCGCACCGGTGCCGGTGTTGTGGTGACCGAGTGAGTAAGGGACGACAATCAGGGAAATCGACATGGGATTTGACGGTGAGAGTGAGCGGTAAGAGGGAAGAAAGGGCACGCTATTCCATCTGTCAATCGTGACCCGCTCCTCTTAATTAAGGAATAGCAAAGCAGTCAACGGCAGATGATGCATCACTCACCGCACCCCGCCTGCCCTGGCCCGACCCCGCCACAGCTTGTCACCGACCCGCCCGACACACATTTTCTGCGGCGTACACTCGGACCCGCCAAGACCACATCAGGAGGGGGCAATGGACACCGAACACCTCATTTCGCGCCGAGAGTTCGCCAAGCTCGCCGGGGCCCTAGTTCTTGCGCCGGGCTACCGGTTCGTGCACGGGAGCATCCGGTCAGAATCCGCCGCATCGCCGACGAGCCGCTGGCCGGGCTATGAGAACGCCGTGGTCATCGACAGCCTGGCGAGCCCCGGCCCCTTCAACATCCCCAACCGCACGGGGCACCCCTTGAGTGGCGAGATGCTCGCTAACGCCAAGGCCTCGGGCATCACGGCTGTGAATGTGACCGTGAGCGGCGGCGGGCCCGGGCACACGTCGTTCGACAGCACGTTCAAACAGCTGGGTTACTGGGAACGAGAGCTCACCGAGCACCCCGACGTGCTGGTGAAGGTCCAGAGTCTGAAGGACCTCGAACTCGCGAAGCAGTCGAAGCGCCTCGGATTGATCTACGGATTTCAGGACGCGGCAATGCTCGAGGCGGACCTAGAGCGTGTCGAGCTCTTTCACCAATTCGGCGTGAAGATCATCCAGCTCACGTACAACCTGAGAAACCAGGTCGGCGATGGCTGCCTGGAGCCGGGGAATGCCGGACTCAGCAAGTTCGGAAATGCGGTGGTGGAGCGCATGAACGAACTCGGGATCGTGGTGGACGTGAGTCACTGCAGCCAGCGCACAACAGCCACAGCCATTGAAGCCTCATCCGCGCCGGTGGCGATCACGCACAGCGGCTGCCAGGCGGTGTTTGATCACCCGCGCAGCAAACGGGACGAGGAGTTGCGTCGCATGGCCGAGAAGGGCGGCGTAATTGGCATCTACATGATGCCGTTCCTAAACGCCGAAGGCCCGGCGACGGCAGAGCACCTCATGCAGCACATTGAGTACGCGGTGAACCTGTGCGGAGAGGATCACGTCGGCATCGGCAGCGATAACTCCATCACGCCGACGGTGGATGACGCAGGGTACCGCCAGATGCTGCGCGAATTCGCTGTCGAGCGACAACGCCTCCAGATTGCAGCACCGCGTGAGAACGAGCTCCTGTACATCCCTGATCTCAATGACCCAAGGCGCATGGAGATGATCGCAGATCACCTCCTCGCCCGAGGGCACAGTGAAGCACGAGTCGAAAAGATCATCGGGGGGAATTGGGTGCGCTTGTTCAGGGAGGTGTGGAAGTAACCGTCGGCTGCTATCGGCTGCACGTCTGCCGGACTGGATCAGGGCAGAGCCACGGCGCCTTGGGACGGGGCGCCGTGAGTTGTGCCACAGATCCCCTGGCGACGCCTCCATAGAATGCTGCCAGTTCGTGGCGGGCTAGCCCCGCCGGTCAGGCGGCACCCAGGCCATCAGTGACTATCTTTGGACCAACTCGACGGATCACCCTCACTTATCCTCCGCTGTACAGCACGAGCGGCAGGAGACTGGGATGGGTCAGGGACAGGCAGATGAAGCAGCGTACACATACAGTCGGTGTGCTCATGTTGGCGGCGCTCATGGTTCTTCCCGCCGCGGCAGGGGCACAACTCACGCCTCGGTTCTTACCCCGAGGCAATCTCATACCATCCGTACTCGCGGATCCCCGCGAGCCTGTCATGGGCGGTAGGCTCATCATCGTTGGCGAGGGGGCGACACGGTTCGGCAGCGGAGTCGAAGGTGAGGCCGACATCGGCCATACCTTGCCCGTGTACGTGCTCTCGGGTAGCTCGCCGGACGAGGCTGTCGTAGTCGGAATCCAGGGCGGGGTTTTCGCGAGATTCTCTCTCGACACCCATCAGCGAGATTTGATTTCCACTGACTGGGTCTTCTCAATTCCGCTTCTCATCCTGCGGGAGAGCCATTGGGTTCGGATTCGCTACCGTCACATCAGCTCACACCTGGGTGACGAGTACGCCGAACGGTTCGGGGTGGAAAGATCGGATTACAGCCGGGACGACCTCGGTGTTACGGCATATCGCACCGTCGCCACCGGGGTCGGTCTGTACGGCGGAGGCAGCATCGGCTTCAATGTCCATCCCCGTAACGCCGATCGGCTCGCGCTCAGCGGCGGCATTGAACTCAAGGACACGAGACCCAATCACAGCACGAGATTGTTTGGAGGAGCGGACGTCTACGTCGACCAAGATTCCTCGTGGCGTCCGCGGGTCAACCTCCAGGCGGGTGTGAGGTTCTTCGCCGACCGGCCGAACAGCATCCGCCTGGTAGGCGAGTTTCTCACCGGACCCTCACCCCAGGGCGAGTTCCATCGTGACAATGCCACTCTGATCACGCTCGGATTGTACTTGGAATTGTAGTGGCGAGTAGGGGCGCAGCGTGGTGCGCCCCTACGAGTGCGCCCTACTCGATCCGGGCCCGCGCTACCCGTACTCCCCCGTTCTCCCCTACCAGCGTCCACGCGAACACGATGTCCTCATTCACGCGCACCATTCGGGGAAAACCACTCCGCCTGGTCGGGCTGGTCTCCGCAATGAGCCATGACGGGCCAGCCTCGCCGGAACGTCGCACCCGCCTCGCCCGGACCTCTCCTTCTTCCCCAACGCGCTCCAGCCACATGACCAGGGCGGACCCGTCATCGAGTAGTTCAATATCCACGCGTCCCTGTGGTCGGCCGTCGTCAACGCGAACTGGTGAGACAAGCACCATTGACTCTTCCTCGGGCGCCGTGAACCACGCGATCACCACGGCATCCCCGGCGGCCGAAAGCGAGGGACCGTTCACAGGGCACGCCGGAATGTGCCAGTTGTCGTTGCCGACATGGTAGGGCTCGGTCCACTCGCCGTCAGCGTACCGCACAACGGCTATGTCGCGGATCTCCTCCTCGCTCCGGTCGCGATACGCCGCCACCAAGCCACCCGTCGTTCGCACCATCGCCGTCTGACAACAGTCGCAGATCCGGTCGTCCAGCAGAATCTCTTCACCAAACGTCCCATCAGCAGACAGCGTCGTGGACCTGAGCGTCATCGCACCGCGATGCTCCCCTCCCCCGCCCGTGTTCCGCCCATCCAGCCACACAAGGGCGGCTCGTCCACCCGAAAGAGGAACCGTGGTGACGAATCCGTGCTCCGTGGGCGAATCGTCGCGATGTGCCGGCACGGGCTCGCTCCATGTACGACCCTCATCACTGGAGAAGGACAGCAAGGCGTGGTAAGCATAGGACGACGACGCCACCTTCTCGAGCCAGTGCACTACCCACGTTCCGTCGTCCAACACTGCGATCGACGGAAAGTCAGCCCAGTTCACGAAAAACTCTCGATTCTCTGCGATCGTCAAAGGAGTCGACCACCCCTCAGACGAGCGAACCGAGGCTCGCAGGGCGTGCCCTTCTTCGGCGGTGGGCTCGAACCACGTCAGCATCACGCGACCATCTTCGGTGACGAACAGGTTTGGCTCGCCACTTCCCGCGGGCGCGGTGAACTCAACGTCTCCCACGACCAAAGTTCCGCCGTCCATCGAGCAGGCGACATGAGTAACCGCCAGTAAGGCGGAGAGTAGGGCGGCGCGTTGGATGGGCATCATGTCGAGACTCCCGTAGGTGCGAGCGTTCGTGGAGCAGGGCAATGTACAACAGTGAGAAGGGAGAAGGGAGAAGGGAAAAGGGAAGAACCGCGCCCCCTTCGACTGCGCTCAGGACAGGCTTCGAGACGCGCTCGAGTCGAGCGCCCTGTCCTGAGGAGGACGCCGCCGCCCTTCGAGACGCCCTGCTTTGCCTGTCCTGAGCGAAGTCGAAGGGCAGGGCTCCTCAGGACGGCGGCAGGCGTCCGTCTCGAAGGGCTCCTCAGGGACGCGGTCATACACGGGTCCTATTTAGCCGGCCCTTGTCACCTTCTCCCTTCCAACTTCTCCCTTCTCACTTTATGGCGCACTCGGCCCCACCACCACCGCGTTGAGAAACAGGCGATTCGCACCTCGCCAGAAGCCACGATAGTTGGGGTCTTCGGCAAAAGCGATCACCCGACCGGATCCCACGCGCTCCTCCACGCGCTCCTCATAGGCGAACACCGCACCACCCAAGCGATCCAGTGATTCCGGCCAAGCATGACCGGAAATCCGGATGCTATCCGTTGCTGCCAGGCGGACTACTACACGTCGGCGCGCTGACGGTGGTCCCTCGGGTTGGAGATAAATTCGCGTTCCATTCACGAGGACCGGAAGTTCTTGGCCTTGGTATCCGGCTGAGAGCCAGTACTCCCTGTCGAGGCGTCCGCGAAGAATTGCGCCGGGCACATCGAACGCCTGGGCTGAATCTCCCTCGGGGGTGTCGGACCAAGCACGGAGGGCAATGAGGTCGAGGGCCGACGAATCACGCGCAAACTCGATGGCGCTTCCAAGGACCACCAGCGTGCCACCCTCTCGGACCCACCGACGGATTCTCGCAAGGCCGGTGTCACCAACCGCTTCGCTGAGCCGCGTCGCCGAGGTCGCCGGAATCACAAGCACGTCAAAGCGATCGATGGGCGTGTCCGCAACCGAACGCACCCTCAACACGGTGGAGGGAATGCCATACGCCTGGTCCAGGGTGTACCACGCCCAACCGAAGGAATACCCCTGCACCGGGTCCTCGGCGAGGATCGCGATCTCGGGCTTCTTGATCGACACGACATCGGCAGATCCCAGAGACGGGAAGCGGCCCTCCGCGAGCCCCGTTCCGGTTGGCCGCACCGCGAGCGCATACCGTTCTGCCAGTTCGCGCACCGCCGCGTGCACAGATTCGTCGTTGTTGCCGATCCGAACCACCACCGTCCCACTGGGAATATCCCTTGCCGCAATCCGGGTCGGTTTCATGGTCATCGCCGCACGGTGCCCGCCGGCCACCAAGTGGTAGAGGGCCGCCACGGCTCCGGCCTGCCGTCCATCGATCAAGTACGCGTAGGTCGCGCGCGCCACGACTCCAGCTCCCTCCGGGCGAACCGGGCTCTGTGCCTGCTCGAGCTGAAGCGTTCTGGCGTCGGACGAGCTGTAGCCACCCAGATTGAACAACAGTGGCAGCGACCAAGCTGTGATGTCGTAGAACTCTGCTCTCTCCCCCCGATCCACGCGGGCACGGGCTTCATCCAGGAATGCTTGGGAGACGGGCGTGTTCGGTTCCAGGAGCGTCCGGATCAGATGCGCCCTCGGCTGCGCCGTCTCTATCACATAGGTCCCAGCCGGAAACGTCCGGCGCCCCACATCCTGTCCGCCACGGTCGCGCACACCATTCAGCTCGGCCGACGCCGTCATAGTCCCAACTTCCACCCCGCTTCGTATCAGCACGTTGGCGAGCTCGCTGTGGAGTCCAGGATCGCCTTCCGGAGGGATGAGGTATCGCCGAATCCCGGATCGTCCAGCAGCGATGGCCTGGGCAATCCCGTCGTAATACTGCTGGAGCATTTCCTCACGGTGGGTCGCTGCAAAGCGCGCGGCCGTCCTGGCCGCCGTATACTCCTGCTCGAGGGCCTCGGCCAATGTGCGCACGGACCGGTCGGACCGGGTGAGCGCCAAGCCTCGGCTCGACCCCTGCTCGTATAGCATCCCTGCCGCACCCAGGAAGCTGCCATACGTGTCAGTGTAGCCGGGGTAGAAGTAGTCGAACGCTTCCCGGGTCATGTATGCAAAGCCCGCCGAGTCGAATGCCGCAGCATAGGCGTTCGCGAAGCGCTCGATCCAGCGGAGCGCAAACTCGGGGACATGTGGTGAGATGGGTGGCGTACCCGGGTAAAAGAAGAACTCCTGGTCGGGTCCCATCTCGTGCATGTCGATGATCGCCTGCGGCCGCCACTCGCGCATCGTCCTGGCCCGCGCTCGGGTCTCAGGCTGAGTTTGCGCAAACCAGTCGCGGTTGTTGTCGAAGAAGTAGTGGCCCGTCCGAAACTTCACTCCTTCCCAACTCGTGAAGTCGTTCGACCAATCATCTCGCTCCGCGTTCGGCAATCGCCCTATGCTTTCGTGATTGCGGTTGGCAAACGCGTCACGGCCGTCCGGGTTGAGCATCGGGTCGATGAACACGATGGTGTTCTGCAGTACCTCCAGGGTCTCGGCATCGTCACGCGTGGCGAGATGTTCGAGCAGTTTCAAGATGCCCTCGCTCCCCGACAGCTCGAAGCCGTGGATCGAACCACCAAACCACACGATGGCCGGCTGATTCCTGATCACGGAAGCCGCTTCATCGGGAAGCGTGTTCCGGGGATCTGCCAATCGCTGCGCGTTAGCTTGAATCTGGCCGAGCCGTGCATGATTCTCCGGGGAGGTGACGATAGCCACCAGGAGTTTTCGCCCTTCCCAGGACTCGCCCTGATCCCGAACCTCCACACGGGGCGACGCCGCTGCCAAGTGCTCGAGGTAGCGCACCATCTCGTGATGCTGGGTGATCCGCTCACCAAAGGCGTGACCGGTGACGTCGGCGAACGAAGCAACCTGAGCTTGCAGGGGCAGCGGCAGGAATATTGACAGCAGCCAAGCGAGTCGACCAACCGCTGGCAAACTGGCAGAAGATCGCTCCGACCGCCGTGACCCTTTATCGTTGGACATGTCATCTGGATGATTGTCGGCGGGCTCTTGCAGAAACTCAGGAGCCGCTTTGGCAGCGCACATGATGGTGAACTCTCCTTCTCCTTCAGGTGATTAAGTGTCGACCGAGCGCTTTACGCGCCTTTGGACCTCGAGAGTCGCCGGCCTGCCTTCCTCTCCCATCTTCGCTTCTACTTTCACACTGAGACGGGGCCTGGGCGGCGGGGCCTTCTCCCTTCTCACTTCTCCCTTCTCACCTGCGGTGTGGGGAGCTGGGGGATTCTCACCCCCGGCGGCAGCATCCTCGTCAATTCGCCGAGTCGAGCTTCCAGCTCGGCCTTGACCGCGTCGAGCTGGGATCGTTGTTGGGTCACCAAACTCTGGACCTCGTCTTCCAATGCGCTCAGCCTACTGCGAGCCTCTTGCATGGGCTGTGCAACCAGACCGTTGACCCGGGCTCGCACCTGCTGCTCGGCATCGGAAATCTCTCCTTGCAGCTGACGTCTCAGGCTGTTGGAGATGGCGGTTCCCACATTCGATCGAATGGCGAGACTGGGCCCGGCGACGTTCCCAGTGAATCGCAGCTCAATCTCCACATCACGAATCCCTGAGACCGTACGCCACAACAGGTTTTCCACTCGACCCCGCACTCCCTCGACCTGGGGGTCGGTCAACCGCTCCCACGACACTAGCGCCGACCGCCAGAACCATCTACCCGACACGGAGTCACCGCTCCTGTAGAAGGCGAGATCCGTGACGCCGCGCCCCAGATCCAGACGGGCGCCGAGTGCTGGAAGGGAGAGAGATGGCAGCGGGACACCGGCCAGACTCAGGGCCACCGAGTCTCGTACGTTTTCGGTCACGTGGTCCAGCATGACGCTGAGTTGCACGGCTTCCGGGCCGGCGCTGCCTCCGGTTCTCGCAGCGGTCAACACAAGGGGCTCGGGGCTCGCCGTACAGCGCGGGGCTGGTGGAGAGACCGCTAAGCAAAGCTTGGTAGACTCCTGAGCCGGTGCTGCTTCCCTCGATCTCGAGCCCTATCTCGCCAAATGCGAGGGTAAACCTTGGGTATCCACCTTCGGCGGGGTAGTCAACGGTGCTGCCGGCCAGGCGCGCCCGTTGCGGTCCCGGGCGTCTTTTTGCATCCAGCCCGGGCGGAAGATATTGCTGTGCAAGGGCCAGCCATGACAGCAGCGGACGAATCCGCGTGAGCGCGAGATCGCCGAACAGCGCCGGTGAAATGTCGGGCGCCTCGATTGACGGGATTTGGAGCAGGGTCATGGCATATGCAAGATCCTGCCGCCGGCTCTCCCCCAGCCCGCCGGCCTGACTGCGCAGTGAGCCGATGCCATCTGAGACGTCCCGCTCGAGCGACGCGACGCTGGTCTGCATCGTGGCGAGTCCGTCGACGGTGGACCTTCCGCCGCGGACAGTCTGCACTAGTCCCGCCGGGCCAAGACTTCGGAGCGAGGCACCCTCCAACCGATTCACCAAGGCACGCGCCGAATCGATGACAGGCGCCGGATTCAGAGCGCGCAGCGCCGATTCCCACCGGCTGCGCGCAGAGTCGACGCCGGACGTGATCCCTCGGACGAGCGCGGGCGTCGCCAGGCTCTCCGGACGGATCGCGCTCACGTTCACCGCACCTCCGAGCCCGTCGAGGCTGAACGACGGAATCCTCACGCGATCGGCCCATGCCGTCACCTGCCTCCGAACTGCTGTGTTGGTCCGGCTCGGCCGCTCGAGCGCTCCAGACGTTGCCCGCTCAGTACCGAACCGCACCCCCTTAATCGCTACCGTGTCGATGTAGATCTTCTTCTGGAGCAGGGGAGGCACTCGCACTTGTGCAACGATCTCTTCTGCTTCAAAGAGGTTGGTCATGGG
>JBDHDY010000358.1:0-3950 GCA_039591275.1 Gemmatimonadota bacterium
AGACCGATCCTGGCCCCTTGGACTTGCCGTTCCCCACCCTCTCCGCGAAGCTGCTCGAATATTTCGATGGCCTGTGCGATGCCGGTCGCACCGACAGGGTGACCCTTCGATTTGAGCCCTCCGCTCGTGTTCACGGGGATCTCCCCTCCCAACGCCGTGCACCCGGTACGGGCGGCTTTACCTCCATGACCTTTCTCGGTGAACCCGAGCGCCTCAATGCAGCAGATCTCCGCGATAGCAAAGCAGTCGTGGACTTCCGCCACCTGCACATCCCTGGGACTGACGGCGGCCATCTTGTAAGCGCGGGCAGCAGATGCTTCGACGGCGTCGAGCGACGCAATGTCGTTCCGGTCCGCAAGGGCCATTGGCGCTGTCGCGAAGCCGGTACCAAGGATCTTGACCGGCCGGTCCGTGTACTTCCCGGCCTGGTCCAGCGGGCACAGCAAGACGGCCGCCGCGCCATCGCTGATCGGTGAGCAATGAAGGAGCCGAAGTGGCTCCGCCACCATGCTCGAGGCCAAGACATCCTCTGGCGTCACCTCGCGGCGGAACTGCGCTTTGGGATTCATGGCACCGTGGCGGTGATTCTTGGCCGCTACCCACGCGAGGTCTTCCTCCGTGGTGCCGTAGGCCTCCATGTGTGCACGTGCGATCATCGCGTACAGGCCAGGGAAGGTGATACCGTGGTAGACCTCGGTTTCCTGATCCGCGGCCGTGGCCAGCACCTCCGTCACATCCGCTCCGTCGGTCATTTTCTCCACCCCGGCCGCAAGCACGAGATCGCTCGCGCCCGAAGCGACTGCCAAGAACGCTGTCCGGAGAGCGGCCCCACCCGACGCGCATGCCGACTCCACCCGCGTCGCGGCTACACCGGCTAAGCCGAGGTGGTCAGCGAACAGCGGACCCAGATGCTCCTGGCCCACGAACTGGCCACCGGACATGTTGCCGACGAATATGTCATCAAGATGGTCCGTCGCCACGCCATCAAGCGCCGCAGATGCCGCCTCCACGAACAGACTGCGGAGACTGGACTGCCAGAGCTCCCCGAAGCGTGTCATCCCCGCCGCCACCAGTGCCACCTCGCGCATGCTGTCTCCTCCTCTAGAGTCGTTCCCTCACGGGGGAGGGACCCCTTTCCGTTGGCGCCCCGGTTTAATCGTTCAAGATGATCTTTTCTCTGTACTTCGCATACTCGCCGTAGGACAGGTACTGCCGCGGTCCCTCGAGCATCGAGCGCACAGTAGGAGCTCGGTCTTGGCGTTCCGGAAGAAGGTCTGTAGCCCTTAGGACAAAGGAATCGCTCCCCGCACCAGAGCCAAACGATGTGATGAGAATCAGATCGTCCGGTCCGGCCACGTCGAGGATCGCAGCCAGGCCCGTGGGTGAAGAGCCAGAGTAAGTGTTCCCCATGGTCGGGACGAGCCACCCCGTGTCCAGCTGCTCTCTCGTAAAGCCAAGCTGCTTTCCAGCTGTGAGAGGGAATTTTCCGTTGGGCATGTGGAACACAGCGTAGCGAAAGTCAGAGGCCTTCAAGCCGGTTTTTTCCAGCATCCTCTTGCTGGCCGTCAGGACGTGTTTGAAATAGGCCGGCTCGCCGGTAAACCGCCCGCCGTGCCTGGGGTAGAACTCGCCTTCACGCCTCCAAAAATCAGGCGTGTCGGTCGTGTAGCTGTAGGTGTCAACGACGTCGACTAGGAGGTCGTCTTTCCCAAAGATGAACGCTGCGCCCCCAGCGGAAGCCGAGAACTCCAAGGCGTCGTTGGGCGCGCCCTGCGACGTATCGGCTCCAACGGCCAAGGCGTAATCGACGCGTCCCGACTCGACGAGACCGAGGGCCACAAACATGGCTTCCGTGCCGGCCTTGCACGCGAACTCGAAGTCCGCAACGTGGACTTCCGGGCCAATTCCCAGCGCCTCTGACACGATCGTGCCGCTTGGCTTAACCGCGTAGGGGTGAGACTCGGACCCGACGTAGATCGCGCCGATCGATGTCGGATCGATCCCGGATCGCGCGAGGGCCGCGCGGCCGGCTGTCACCGAGATGGTGATGGTATCCTCGTCAAACCCCGGCACCGACTTCTCCTCCAGGAGAAGCCCCCTTTGAATCGCGGCGGGGTCCTTGCCCCACTGGCGAGCAATCACCTCGGCCTTGATTCTCTTGCGGGGGATGCACGCTCCGTAGCCGACAATACCAGCCATGCTGGTCTCCTCAAGTAGGGGTAACCAAGGCTTTGGCCTGGCAAGGTGGAATGGGCCGCGAACCACCCACTGGAAGAATCACTCCGGCGCCCAGCCCCGCGTCCCTTCACCCGAGTTACACCCAACCGCCCTCGGTCCGCGGCCCGGGGACATGCTAATCCACCCGGATTGAATCGACGTTAAAAAAGGAATGAAGGGGGCAATAAGGAGAGTGAGAGGTCACGCCGGCTGGAGAGGGCTCCCACGTTAATTCCTTCATTTCAATTTCAGAATTGCCTCATACGCGGTGGTATACCCTCCGGAGAGAATGACTTAGGAGACCCTCATGCCCGCTCTCGCCGTAATCGCCATCGTGGTCATCGCCGTAGCATTGACCGTCTGGATCTGCCGAGTCGAGGGATTGGGCTTCTTCGCCCCGGGCCACACGCGCGCCCTGGTCGGCTCAGCTCAAACGTTCTGTCTGGGAGACTGCCGGTTGGCTGACGGTCAGTGCCACCTCGCCATGGCTGGCATGGCACGGGAGGACTGCCCGCTGTGGCGCTATGTGAGCGCCGATCTCCCCACGGCCCTGCGCCTCAACCCGGCCGCCCCGAGGGGCTAACCCCGTCGCGGGCCGAGTGCCGCACCACTCTGCCCAACGGGCGCCTGACCCTAATTCTGCCAGTTGGCGGCAGGTCACCGGCGGCTTGAACGCGATGCCCAGGGACGTCCCGCGTGGCGGGAGGTCACTGCGCCGCGAACAGATGGTCGGGGTCGTGCGGAACCCAAGGAATCAGCACTTCCCTACATGACCGCCGGCCCTACCCGTCCTCTGCGACCAACTCAGAAAGCGTTACCACCCGAAATCCTCGATGCCCGAGCTCCGGCAGGATGCGCTCGAGCGCCAACAAAGTGCGCCGCCCACGGGCACCCCCGTCATGGAGCGCGATGACTGCTCCTGGCCGCGTATTCCGAAGCACCTGCCACACGATATACCCCGTAAACGGAATGTGCGGATCATATGGATAGACTGAAGCCAACGCGCAGCGGTAGCCGTGCCCGCTCATGATGTTGAGCATTGACTCGTTGAACCATCCGCCTGCCGGCCTCGCCCAGCGCAGGGACGCGAACTCATGCAGAACCTCGTGAGCCTCGAGAAGAGCATCCTCGAACTCAGCGGGGGAAAGCCTGACACTCGGCGTGTCGCGAGTCAGATGGTTGCCGATCTCGTGGCCTTGCTCGACTATCTTTGCTACTACGCCTTCGTTTCCCGGGATTTGGCCACTGATGAGAAAGAAGGTGGCGCGGGCATCGAAACGCTCGAGTAGCCGCAGGATTTGAAGTGTGGTCTCTCCGGCGGGCCCGTCGTCGATCGTCAGTGCGACGACGGGTTCCGTAGTGTCAACGAAGTAAAGAACCTCAGGAGAGTGCTTGGCGATCATCCCAACGAGCCAAGGGGGTTGGAGCAGGAGCAGCACGAGAAGGCTCAACGTCACTGCTGCTACGCCGATGGCGAACGCCAAGGTGGTCCTCTTCCGAGTCTGAAACCCAGTATGCCGCTTTTCGTGCGTCAGCCGATGCCCAATGCCGCTATCGTCATGCCACCCAGCACCGCGGTGATGATGATCAGCGCCAGCCAGCCAATGATGCAGACACCGACGGCGCGCCACGTGCTCGTGTAATCGAGTGCCTGTCGCACTGCCACGACCATCGAAGCGAGCATCCAGATATCCGCAACCAGCACGACGAGCCAGCCCAGAACCGGCACGAAC
>JBDHDY010000359.1:0-3949 GCA_039591275.1 Gemmatimonadota bacterium
GAGCTGCTCCATCTTCTTGCGCATGTAATCCATGCGCTTCTCTTCGGCCTTGGCGCGCGCCTCGAATTGAGCCCTGGCCATTGGGGCTAAGTACTTCTTGGGTACTTGCTCAGGAGTAAGGCCTGCAGTATCACCGCCTTCGAGTCCCTCGCGTATCGCCTTGGCAATAGCCGCCTCATCCGCCGCGGCCCCCGCCTCGACACCCGTCTTCTTCGCCCTCTGTCGGCTCTCCTCGGCAAGAGCTTCTTTGTAAGCCTTGTTAACTGAAGCCTCTTCCTTAGCGGCCTCGCGTTCGGCCGCCGCAGACTCCTCTCGAAACCCTTGTTGTTGCTCGAAGAACTTGCCCCGCTGGAGCTGCCCCGCTAAACCCTGGAGGAGCGGCGCAATGCTCTGCTGCAAACCCGCCCCAATGGCTCGCTGACCACCGCCAGCCGTCCGGAGTCGCGCCTGAAGCCCGGCGAGCTCCATGGCCTCGGCAATCCTGTCTCTTCCCGCTCGCGCCATCACCCAACCCTCGACCCAAAGCCAGAGTACAACCCACTCAGCTGATCCATCAGAGACTGAGCATCGTAGAGCGCCTGACGATTCATCTGGGCCGCCTGCATCTTCTCCTTGGAAGCAGCGCCGATGTTCGCTAGCCGTGCAGCCGAACCAGCCTGCAGAGCAGCGGTCGAGCCGGTCATGCCCGTTCGCGCCAACTGGCTCTGGAGTTGACGCATCGCATCCTGAAAGCCAACGCCACGCGACTGCGCCATTTGCTCAGGCGAAACAAGGTCGGTCTGCAAGGGACCACTGAGGCCAGCGTCGAACATCCCAGGCTGCGGAGTTCCGACACCAGGCAACTGAGCCTGCCCCTCAGGCACAGCACCAAGAGCCGAAAGCTCCGGGCCCTGTCCAGGTAGCCGACCACCGCGGACACCGGCCCTTTGGAGCAAAGCCTGCCGCTGAGCCCAGAAAGGAATGTTGCCGCCTGCTTGGCGAACAGCCCCCATGCCGCCGCGCTCGAACATACTCACCAGTTGCTGCTCCTGGGGAGTCCTGAGCGCCTTCGGCTTCGCAAGGTATTGAGCCAGTTGGCGGTCAGCGAGATTCGTACTGCCCATTAGAGATGCGTAAGTCGAGCCAGCACCAGGGCGGGCGCCCAAGAACTCCTGAAACACACGCTCCATGGTGGCGACATTCATCGGATTGCGCCGCTCAGCGAAGGCCTGACCAATGCCGCGCATTGCACCTTGCTTCTGCGCGCTCTTGGCAGCGTCAGCCGCTTCCTTCTGGCCGGAATACTGCATGTAAGTGCCGCCGCCAGCAGCCGCTAGGCCAAGAAGCGCCACGATTGTTTCGATACCGGCCATCACGACACCTTCGGGCGGAGGGCCGATTAGAAGCCTGAGAATCAGGCAAATCCCAAGGACGATTGCAATTCGCATATTTCCCTCCCGAAGATGCCGGCTAAAGGCTTGGTCTCATGCCTTTTACAAAGATCCAGCATGCCATCGTTCTTGCTGTCAATCCTGAACTCGATGTGAGTAGCGCCTTTCTGAGCGACTTCCTCGAGTAGCCGTTTGACCATTACACCGTACCAAATGCTCTGCCTGAAAGGCGGCGCTAAGTAACTGTTGGATACAATCCAGGTGCCACCGATGACTCTCGAGGCTAGCATGGCGCCGAGCAAGCGCCCCTCCTCATCATCGTCGACCACGACTGCCACGGCGCGCTCAGGCAGAATGCCTTGGTGAACAGCGCACACCATCTGCAGGTCGCCAACCTCCTCATCAGTCGCGCGGCGAGCTCGAGTCTCCTCGAAGGAATTGACGATGAGGCTGAGAATATCGTCCTGGTCTGCGGCGATTCGAATCACTCGACTCATAACATCCCCCTGATGGTCGGCGAGGCGATAGTGGCTGAGCGGAAGACTCGGTCCTTGGTCCAGCGTCGTCTCTGAGCTTCGGTGGCATAGGCGCCTGTCTGGTTGTCGACGTCGATGTAGACGTGGTCCGGTATTTCTCCTAGGTCATGGTCGACCACGATTTCACTCCCGGATGCCTGTGACGACGTCACCTCGAAAAACTCGTACTTGATGAGGTCGTTCAGGTACTCGGTCACCTCGCGGCACCACTGCTCGAGCCGCGGATACTCCGTGACCTTGGGAACCTGAAGATTAAGCGTTTTAGCCATAAGTCCGCACTTAGTTACAACCTCTTGCTAGTCGGTCGGATACGATAGTAGAAGTCGAGAATCTCCACGGGAATGTCAGGCTCTTTCTGGCTCCAGTGAGTCTCGACCTCTTTGCACGTCCTGGCCATCGGGCGACGCGCGCGCAAGGTAGTCGAGTCCGAGGTCACCGTGTAGGTGCTGCCCGTGATGGATTCGTTGATGATGGGGATGACCGTGATGTCTCCGGATGTCGTCTGCTGTTGGAGGTCGAAGAAGAGTTCCGAAACGAAGGTCGGGGCCAGTGGGTTCCCAAAGTTCTCTTGCCGCGTGCGCACGTCGAACGGGATACCGGCCAGCCGATAGGTATCCCCAGAGGAATTCGTAGACGCCAAGGCCGATTGCAGAGTCAGGCCTGTGGCGTCATTACTCAGGATCCTCGACGTAAGGCCAGTTGAGATGTTCTCGAAGAGCACTCCGCGAAGGCCGGCGCCGGCAGTGGCCCAGGAGGCCGAGACATTGTGTGCCTCTGTCGTGCTGCCCGAGGTCAGAGCTCCCGTCAGGTCGCTGACTCCATCCGCCCCGTCGTTGGTGCCTACGAAGACCTCGACCAGGAAGCCATTCCAGCCACCATAGAGCTTGAGCTCGCCTGTCGTCGGGTCCCGGACAGATGCCAGAGCAGTGAGGCCAATCGAATGAATCTCCCACCCTTCTTGTTCGTCGCGTTCCCTCGGGAGGTTAAGAACGTAGAGTCGATTGTTCTCCGTGTTCGATGTGCCAAGAATCGCAGAAAAGACAACCTGGTGTCTCTTCTCGTGGTAGACGCCCAGCCACTTGGTACCCTTGCTGTGGTTCCAGCTGTCGACGTCCGTCTCGATGTTCGAGCCGATGAAGCGCTGATTGTTGTACGTGTCTAGATAGGGACCCCGGCGCGTTAGGTAGAAGAGAACATCCTCGTTCTCAGCTACAGAGGGCTGTCCCACTGCGCCGATGGCCTGATTCAGCGGGACTAGGTCAAATGAGAGCGGCTGTGAACCGGTCAGAACCCACTTCTTGTTCCTGGTGAAGATGATGAGCTGGCCATTCTGGACCTTCAGGCCAGTGCAGGGCTCCTGAAGAAAAATAGAACCCTCGACGTGTTCCGGGCGATTCACGGGGCTGTAGACAATCTCGCGTTGGTCTGTGACCTTAGCCGCAAACATCCGCTGGCGATGAGCCGCGATGTACTCGATACGCGGAGTCTTGACTAAGGTGATGTCAAGAACCTCGACCGTCGTCTCAGGATCATCAGTAACTTCTACCTGGTCACCGCCCTCGCCAAGAGCGTACTCTCCCTGGTAGAAGAATAGCCCGCTAGACTCACCATCAAGCGTCATCCACAGTTCGACGTGAGAAATCTGGTCCTCGGTGATAGCTGCTACAGCAGCCGACCAGTCGATGGTGCGAGAGGAGCTCGCCGCGAGACCGCTTACGGTGAGCGCGGTCGAGTGAACGGAACGCTTGCCTGCATTCTTGTTCAAGAAGGTGATTCGAAACTGATAGGCGCCCTCCAAGGTCCCGCCACCACCAGCGCCGCCGTCCGTAGGTGGATCCGGCGTCTCTGGAGTAAGCGGGCTGACGGTGTTCCCGTCGTACTCAAGAGGATTTCCAGCGCGACTAGAGATGATGAGGAAGTTGTTGAACGGTTGAAATAACGTCGGGAAGTTGTTGTTGAAACTAGCTTGTGAGTAGATGGTCTCGAGCGTGCCGCTGACAAGCCGGAAGATGTTGTTTCGCGAATGAATGAGGATGTGCTGCC
>JBDHDY010000360.1:0-3947 GCA_039591275.1 Gemmatimonadota bacterium
CTCGGATGGCATGAGAACCTGCAGCCGCACCCCACTGGGCCAGCCCGTGGGGGATTGCTCTTTGGTTTCCCAAACCCGGTCGTTACGAAGAATGATTCTTCCTGACATTATGACCTCGGAAAGTTTTCCACCTGATCGAGCCGCTGCTCGAGTTCGGTCTTCGAGTAGATGCGGTCAGGGTCAATGATGGTCTGAAGGCACTCCGGGACCACTGCCTTGAACCAGCGGCCAGAGTCGTCGAGGTAGACGCGAACCTTATCCATGGGATCTCCCTACTTGGGGAAGTAAAGAACGGTTGCAGAGACCACGTAGTCGCCGCTACTGACGTCTCGAACCACGAATCGGGGCTGACCGTCGTCGTCGTCCCGTTCGATGGTCAGCTGCTCTGGTCCACACTTGAGCTCGACTTGGACCTTTCCGATGATGTATGCGGCCAGGCGATCGTCGCCGAGCTCCTCCTCAGCGGACTCTGCGTCCCAGTGCCAAGATCCATTCTCGAGGGCCGGTGGGTCACCGGGCCTGGTTGGTTTCGAGATCACAACGTAGTACATAATCACCTCTTCTGTTGGTCAAGAGGACTTCCTGCGCCCCACCCGCTGCCGGCATGCCTGCAGGGTCGCTCCTGCCTTTTACACTCTTGTACCACGAGCAAGGCTAGAGCCGGGTGCTCCCGGGTCAGGGGAGTGGGTTCGGGGGCTGCTGCTCTGCACCTGCGAAACAGGCGCTGCTTTGTCTATCCCAGGTTTGCTGACGCCCGCTGTGAAGCAGGATACAGTCCAGCCAGCGTTACCCGCCACGGCCCGCTTTAAGGCGCAGGGAACCCTCTCAAATTGGGGGCCCGGGTAACGATCCCGGCAAGCCTGGGTTATAATCCCCTGGCCAGGCACCTGCCAACCCCCACACCGGAGACCGACCGGGCAGTCGGCCCCCGCAACACATGGTCGGGAAAAACTCCCTCACGTATCCTCGTGCATGTCGCCAAACTAGCCGGGGATGCCTCACGTGAACGAACAAAGGGTTGTTGTTATCCATGCGTTGTCAGCATCAAAGTCGGGAGGGCCGGACTCGAACCATGCCAGCAGGATGCCTCCTGCCTAGGGCCACCCGCAGTGCCGTTGGCGCCTCACACGACCTGTACGGTCCCACTCCCGTAAGGCACGCGGCCGGGGAACGCTCCCCGTAGGTTTGCCGCCGGTATCCCGGGCCACGACGCATCGTCAGTGGTGAAGGAACCGCGTGCCGTAGTTCGCTAGACGAAGACGACCCTCCCTTCGCTGTCGACTGGGACTCCAACACCACCGGCGAACGTGTGATGAAAGACGTGACAAGGCTCGAAGGTGAAGAGGTTCTTCTCATTCTTCCCCTGCCTCGCGATCAGGGTGACAGTGCCTCGTCCGTTGTCGCACAGTCGAAGAACGACTGGCTCATCGGCTGGCTCTTGGGCTTGAACGGTGTACTTCGGCATGTATTCTCCTAACGGGGCTTGTAGACCATCCGACCGCGACTAACGCGAATCACCAGGTCGGCGTACTCGTACTGGTTGGTAAGGCACCACTTCATGAGCCACTTGATGGCTCGCTCGTAGTTACAGAACACTCTGTGCGTAAGAAGAAAGTGCTGAGTCCCAGCCCAAGCCATTGCGTCCCGCTCTACGGCCCGCTTGACCGCGATCATGGCGTGGTACCCCTTGGCGGTCCTGTTCGGGAACTTGATGTCGAGCTCCTTCACATAGCATGCTCCGTTGAGCGGGTACGCTCGGCCGAAGTGCTCATGGGGCTTTTCAGGACTGTTCATCTCACTCCTCCTTCAAAAGCGCCGATACGGAATCGAACCGAAACCGGGGTTATGAATCCCGGCCGTCCAAACGCGGCGCTTCCGGGTAACCACTCCCGGGCTGCGCTCTCGAAACAACTCGCCAACAACAAAGACGCTGCGGAGGATTCGAACCTCCCGACCCTCGCAAACGGACTAAGGGCCGCTTCCAACTAAACCGTCCGTCAACGGCACCGGCAACGCCTACAGTAGCTCCGTTGGTCCGCACCTAAGTGGGTTCCCAAAGGCTTACTGTTTCCTGCCTCGTCTGTCGCCCATTATACCATGAATCGACCATTTGTCAACCCCCTCTTTACCATTTTCCCGAAAGTTCTCAGAAGTCATTGATATCACAGGGGTTACGACGACTCATTTTCCGGTCAAACGGGGGGCTGGAGCTTTCTCCAGTGCATCAATTGGAAGTAGAACCAGCCATCTCTTCTGAGGCCGCACCACGGGTCATCGATCGCAAAGAAGGTGTTGATATCACCGTCGTCCGGTGCCCGGCCGACGAGCTCCAGGAAGACCACACGCTCGTCCGGATCGCCAGGCGAAGTGAAGTGATGGGTCGTGATCATGTCGAACGCCTTCGCGGTCACCTCGAAGTGCTTGTTCGTTGACGTGGTGACCCTCAGGATGGCCCACGGCCGATTATGAATCAACCACAGCATGTCCTCAGGATTGATCTTATTTTCTTTCCAGATTCGCTTGAAGCGTAGTGGGTCCACGTAGTCCATGGCTATCTCCGAAGGAACGGCTCGAGATCGAAGTCCAGGTCGTCATGTTCCTCCCTGAGAAGCTGGATCATCTCACTGCGGCTGAGTTCTTCTGACCCGTTTACCCCGATCTGATCCATGATCTCCTCAAGGACCACACGGTCGAGGCTGTCGATGAGACGACGCCTCTCGTCGTTGCTGTATTCACGCTCGTACATTCTGAATGGGTCTCTTCCCATGTCTGGCTCCCTCGAGTTGTGGGTTGCGTTGCCGGGCCGACCGCTCCAGCGGAGCGACCGGGCGGGCCCGCAGGCCCTACTCTTCCATTTCACAGAAAAAGAAGTCCAAGTGGAAGCCCTCGACGATCTCCCGAGCCGGCGCCGACCGACCGTAGGCCTCGTGCTCGATGCAGGCAGGAAGTTCAATGAGGTCACCCCCAAGACCGACCTCGCATAGCAGGATCGCCATGTGGCACGCCGGGACGAGCTCAACGGGCAATGGCGGATCGTGGTTGTGTTTTAGGTGTAACTCGAGCCCTAGCTCCATGTCACTGGTGAGCTGGCTCAACGCTTCTTCGGCAGTCATATACATCAAAGTCTCCCTAGTGCTGCATAGGCCTCGTCATCGGTCAGGACTACATCTGTGTCGCAGTCGAGGTAGGCGTGCTCCCTTTGGGCTGGGTTGTAGCAGAACAGTAGGCGTCTGCCTGGTCGCGGGCGGCGGCGATGTACTCTTCGACTCCTGTGCTTGGCATCTGATCTCTCCTATAAGGTAACGAAGCATTGCTCGTGGCCTCCATTCTAGCGGCGACAGATGACCGCGTCAACCTCTGCCTCAACTCGATAGATGGCCCGTTGGCCGTCCTCAGTGACGCGCCAGCCGTCCCGGCCCTTACATTCCACGTAGCCCCGCTTTTCGAGGCCCTTGAGCATTTTGAGTGTCTTGGACCGGTTACCCCAGATCCAGCTATTCCAGCGACCATCCCAACCGCCAAACTCCAGCATGGTCTTCATAAAGTCAGCCTGATTGCGGCCCATGGGCCTGAAGTTGTTTCTCATAACAGCTCCCTTCGGTTGGTGGTTAGTCGGCCGGCCGAGCCCTCCGGAGAGGACTTGGCGGGGGCATAGGGGCCCTTACGGGCCATGGCGGTTTTGTGGGAGTGGTCCATCATTCTTCCTCCTCTGCCATTGCTTCACTGAGGTACTCCCGAATGTAGGCGAGCCGGGCGATCACGTGGGCGGCGGCGGGGTAGGGGACCCGTCGCACGATGTCCCGCTGGTCTTTCCACATCCCCCAGATCTCCTCGACGGTCAGCCCGACGAGGTGGTTCCTTACGTTCTGTCTATAGCTCATCAGTTGTCCCCCGGGATCATGTTAGCCCAGTCGACGTGGCTGTAGCAGGCATTGGTGCTGACCCAG
>JBDHDY010000361.1:0-4410 GCA_039591275.1 Gemmatimonadota bacterium
CGTGGACTGCGACCCCTCTGAAGTGAAACCGGGAATGCAGGTGTCGCTCGAGTTCAGGTTGGTGCGGAAAGAAGGACACGGTGAGGGGATCCTGTGTTACGGTCATAAAGCTGTACCGGTAGCCTAGCCAACCTCAGCAGCAGGGGCAGCAGGGGCAGCAATAGTATTGAGGGAAAGGAGAACACAGTCTTGCGCAAGGTTCACATTTGGGCTCAGCTGAGCGATGAGACTTTTCAAGCCTACGAAGGTGAAGCCAAGCGACGAGGCGTGGAGGTCGAGGCGCTGGTGGAACAGACCGTAAACAAGTTACTCGAGGAGCTGGAACTCGAAGAAGAAGAGGGCACCGACCACCCCATTATTGTCTGATAAGGCTCGAAGTCGCCCGAGTCGCCGACTCCCGCCCGGCCCGAATCAGGCTGCCACTTCTTTCCCCGTTGGAGTTGACTCGATCGCCGTTCCAGCCCGACCACTGTAGCTTTGCGTCTGTGTCTGTAGGGAGAATCCCCCGACTATTAGAAGCATTTGTTGTCACCGATCTTGCACCTGCAAGATCTTGCGTGAGTGCCGCCCGTCAGATGGCATTAGCTTCGAAAGTCAGGGAAAGCAATGGAGGACCCCCATGGTCGATGGTGTTACAGACAAACGCCGTGGGAAGCATCGGCGACTTGCTGAGGGAGAGGGCATTCGAGTGGAGCGCCGCTCGGGTGAGGAGAGGCGGGACGACGAGCGCCGGCAGAAGGCGAAAAAGACAAAGCCGGAGCGGCGCAGTGGGAAGGAGCGGCGGGAGAAAGAGCGACGCATTGGGGTCGACAGGCGGGCCATCCTCGATCGGCGACGCGCGACGCCGGTGGCGTACTCACGCGCCGAGGCGGTTGAAATCCGTGACATGCTGAAGGATCCGGATACCGTCCTGCAGTGCCCCCGCTGCGGTGGCGGTCTCACCAGCTCCCCCGTCTCGAGACGTGGGTCCCTTACGCGGGTCTGGGAGATTCACTGCGTTCCGTGCCACCGCATTCTCATCCTGCGGGATCTGGCTCCACCCGATTAGCCGTTTCTCCGCCGCAGACCGACACCGACACTCTATCACGCCGTTCGCGTTGTCACGATGCGGGCGGCGCTGAAGTATCGAGCGGAGCGGCACAGCAGCCACTCAGCGGGATCGCGCGCTAGCCTTGGCTCCTGCGGTGCTGGGGTCCGCCGCCACCCTCCCGGCCGCTTCTACAAACGGAACGAGCTGGCGCATGAATTCGCCGAAGGCCTCCAGGGCGAGCGACTGATCCCCGTCTGACTTGGCCGCTTCCGGACGGGGGTGCACCTCGACGATGAGTCCGTCCGCCCCAGCGGCGATGGCCGCGAAGGCAAGTGGTGGCACGAGCGGCGCACGACCGCCTGCATGACTTGGATCTACGATCACGGGAAGATGTGTTTCCGTCTTGAGCACGGGCACGGCGGCCACGTCGAGGGTATTGCGAGTTGCGCTCTCGAACGTACGGATCCCCCGTTCACATAGGATGACCTCTCGATTCCCCTGGGACATGATGTATTCCGCCGCCAGGAGCAACTCGCGGATGGAGGCGGCCAGGCCCCGCTTCAAGAGCACAGGCTTCGATGCCTGCCCAACCTCCGCCAAGAGGTTGTAGTTCTGCATGTTTCGCGCACCGACCTGGAGAACGTCCGCATAGCGGGCGACCAACTCCACCCGGCGGGGATCCATGACCTCGGTGACCACGGGGAGCCCTGTCTTTTCTCGGGCGTCCGCCAGGAGTTCGAGGGCCTTTTCTCCCATGCCCTGGAAGGCGTACGGTGATGTCCGCGGCTTGAAGGCTCCCCCCCTCAGCATCGTCGCGCCGGCATCGCGTACGGCGTACGCAGTATCGAGGAGCATCTCGCGCCCTTCGACGGAACACGGCCCTGCGATGACCGTTATGGGCGCTGCACCGACGGCGACGTTGGGCCCAACGCGCACGATCGTGGCATGATCGGGCGCCGTGCTGAACTCCCGCGAGGCGAGCTTGTAGGGGCGCATGACAGGAGTGACCGACTCCACTCCTGGCAAAGCAAGCAACGGGATCTCCTCGAGGATCTCTTCGTCCCCCACGCACCCGATCACCACTCGGTGCGTGCCACGGGAGACGTGCGTCTTGAGTCCTAACCCCTCGATGCGCTCGCAAATGTGGTCGAGTTCAGGGTCGGTGATGCCGGGTCGAGTGACAATGATCACTGGTTACTCCTCATATGTAGATGGCAAGCCACACGCACGACAAAAAAAAGCCCCCGGTTTCCCGAGGACCGCTGGCAGTCGTGCTGGGTCTGCGCCGCTATGGCACGTGCACGCACTCGCAAGTCCCCGGGAGGTGACCGGAGTACTCGCCAGTATAGGACAGGCATGAGCTGTGCGCGACCATGACAGCAATGTGAGGCAGGGTGTGAGGAAGCGCAAGAGGTCAGGGGAGCTTTCCGCTAGGGGTGGGGTTATCTTCTCCTCTTCCGTGCTCGTGCCAGTGGAACTGCCCCGGCCTTCGATGGTATTCCTACGTCGGACACGGAGACCAAAAGACGAGCGAGGAGAGCAGTTATGTCGCCAAGGTTGACCAGGTATGCATTCCTCTCGGCTGTTGCGGCGTCCCTAGGGCTCGCTTCGGCCGCAAACGCGCAGGAGCGTCGTGCAGATCTCGAGGAAAGGCTGCCGGTCGATCCCCAGCTCAGGGTTGGAGTGTTCGAGAATGGGCTGCGCTATTACATCCGGGCAAACGAGCGCCCTGAAGATCGAGCAGAGCTGCGCTTAGTGCTGAACGCCGGCTCGGTCTTGGAGGACGAGGACCAGCTCGGCCTCGCGCATTTCGTCGAGCACATGGCGTTCAACGGCACGAAGCACTTCCCGAAACTCGACTTGATTCATTATCTCGAGGGTATTGGGATGCGCTTTGGCCCCGACGTCAATGCGTACACCAGCTTCGACGAAACCGTTTTCGAGTTGACGGTTCCCACAGATACCGGTGAGGTGCTCGAGCAAGCGTTTCAAATCCTGGAAGACTGGGCGCGAGATGTGACTTTCGATCCCGAAGAGATCGAGCTCGAGCGCGGTGTTGTCATTGAGGAGTGGCGCCTCCGTCGTGGTGCAGCGGCACGGATGCGCGACCAGCAGTTCCCCGTTCTGTTTCGGGGCTCGCGCTATGGGGAGCGACTCCCGATCGGAAAGCCCGAGATCTTGGAGAATTTCGAGCATGCGTCGCTCACCCGCTTCTACCGTGAGTGGTACCGTCCTGATCTCATGGCGGTGGTGGCAGTCGGGGATTTTGACGTCGCCCGAGTGGAGGCGTTGATCCGGCACCACTTCGCCAGCCTTCCCCCGCAGACCGCTCCCCGCGAACGCTTTGTGTTCGACGTGCCGCCGCATGACGAGGCGCTCGTTTCCGTTGCCACGGACGAAGAAGCCACCCAATCGAGCGTATCCGTATACTACAAGCAGCGGGTGCGAAGCGTTAGGACACTGGGTGAGTACCGTCAGACGATCGTTGAGGGGCTCTACAACAGAATGCTGAACGGGCGCTTCTTTGAGCTGACGCAGACGCCCGATTCTCCGATTCTCCTTGGCTCATCTGGGCAGGGCCGGCTGGTGCGGTCAGGGGAAGTCTACGTGCTGAGCGCTCTTGCCCGCGAAGGCGAGATCACCAAGGCGTTGGAGACCTTGCTCGTTGAGGCTGAGCGAGTTGTCCGCCACGGTTTCACGGGGTCCGAGTTTGAACGGCAAGGAAGAGAGCTCCTGCGGATCATGGAAGCAGGGTACGCCGAGCGCGAAAAGACTCCGTCGAAACGCTACGCATCTGATTACGTGCAGAGTTTTCTCGAAGACGAGCCCGTGCCGGGGATCGAGTACGAGTATGATCTATACCAGCGCCTGGCACCGGGTATTCAGCTCGAGGAAGTCAATCGTCTTGCTCAGGAATGGCTGACGGAGGATAACCGAGTTGTGCTGGTAAGTGCTCCTGTGAAAGAGGGAATCGAGCTCCCCACCGAGGCCGAGTTGCTTGCGTTGTTCGAGGTCGTCAAGGCCATGGACATCGAGCCTTACGAGGATGCTGTTGCCAATGTACCGCTCATAGCAAGGGTTCCTCCACCGGCGGAAATCGCGAGTGAGGAAGAGATCGGAGAGGTTGGTGTCACCATATGGGAGCTGGCAAACGGCGCGACGGTGATCCTCAAACCCACGGACTTTCAGGACGACCAGATCGTGTTCATTGGCGTGAGTCCGGGTGGGACGTCTCTGGCACCTGACGAGAGCTACATCCCTGCTGCAACGGCCGCACGGTTGATTTTTGAAGGAGGTGTCGGGGAATTCACGCTGGTGAACCTCGAAAAAGTTCTTGCCGGCAAGAACGTAGGTGTCCGGCCGTTCATCCAAGAGTTGAC
>JBDHDY010000362.1:0-3922 GCA_039591275.1 Gemmatimonadota bacterium
GAAGTCCAGATCGATGGGCCCATCGTTCACCCACGCCGACTTGACCTGGCGAACGGTGTTGTTGAGGTTGTACTCGTCCTTGAATGCCGTGAAGGCGCTATTCGTAAAGGCCGCAGTCGGGATGGTATCGATCCCGAGGCTTCCTCCCCCGATGGCCGTGATCCGGAACCATCCATCCTGCTCATCGGGAGCGATCTTCCAGAATTGATTGGTCCCGTGGACTGATTCAGTCAGGGTGGTCCCGGTGGTCGTCAGGACAAGGTTCGCTCCGGTCGAAGTGACCGTCCCGGTTGAATTCGGAGCGGAGAGCTGCAGGGCGAACTCCTGCTCATGGAAGTCCACCTTCAGCTCATCCAGGATCTCATCTTTCGCTTCGTTGATGAAGTCCTTGATGGCATCATGGGGAGACTCAGGACTGTTGAAGGCCGTCTGACTGAGCGCATCCCACCCGAGCCGGACTCCAACTTTGTTGACCAGCGCAAGGTATGTGGCAGCCAAGGGCTAGTTCCCTTCGCGGACACTCCTCTCGAGTTCCCGCTTGACTTGCTTGGCCTGTACCGGGGGAGTTGGCCCAGGAGGCTTGGTCTCCTCCTGAGCCTTCTCCCCTGTACCAGGCTGAGCAGCTTCGTAAGCGGCTTTGGCCTTCTCCCAATCCAGTCGGGCCTGCTCTTCCCTGGCCTTTGCCTGCTCTTTCGAGACAGACTCCGGCTTCATGCGGGCCAGCTCGAAATCACAATCGAGCCGTTGCCCCTTCCGATCATGCCTCACGAAGTAGTCCACTGTGGGAATCCAGCTGGGCGCACTTCCTGAGAACAGGTACGGAACCTGTGTGTGCAACTCATTCTGAAACCCGAACTCGTCATCCCGATCCCCTGGGAGGGTGCGGCAATACTTGAGTGCCCACTCTCTGTCGGGAAGGGGTTTCCAGTCCTTCTTGTATGGCAGATCGGTGTAGTCGAACTCCCGATCTGGACCCGGATGCGGCATAAAGCCTCCTCTTAGAGTGCGGTCAGACGAATCGGACCGATGTCCGTGTTGGCGTTGTCGAAAATGGCCAGGCCGATCTCCGGCTCATCCACTGCCTGCGTGGCGGTTGTCGGCTGGACCCCTCCCGGCACACCGTCTGAGCAGGCCACCGCGTTTCCGGACACGATGACCCCATCCTGCAAGGCACCGCAGATCCCACGGGTCTGGAACCACCCGTAGTTGTTGATGGGGATGTCCCGTACCGGGATCCCCGTCGGGGCACCCGTGGACAGCGGAGCCGCCGTGATGATCTGCAGCTTGTACGGATTCGGGAGCAGAATGCCCACGGCTGCAGCTGCGATGGTCTCCCAGAGCGGATCGACCAGCGTGATGTTGACCGCACCCACTGCCGCCTGCGAGGGATGGCCTGCAATCTTGTAGCAGGTCCCCCCCGTAGTGGCATCGCCGATCAGCAGATACCCCTCGGCATACTGATTCTCGGTGACTGCGGTGGTTGTGGTTGTGATCGCCACCACCCTGGTGCCGGCCACGTGAGTATCTCCCAGAGCCAAACCTGTATTTCCGTGCCCCGGAATCTCAATGGCATTCTGGCACACCCGACCTACTGCGAGGGCCGTTGCCCCCGCACTTCCGTAGGCAAACTCCCGGCCATCTCCCAGCACCAGCGTTGTCCCGAATGGATGCAGCTGTGTCGTGGAGACCGCGTAGAGGTTCTGGGCTGGTGCGCCTCCTGATTGTCGCAAAGATCCCATTTCACTTCTCTCCTAATCCCCTCTGGTCAGGGTATGGAACTCGCATTGACTTGCGAGCTTAGGTTTATGTAACGACCGAAAGCTGACCGAGGAAGCGGCGATTGTCTGTCACCACGTTGCCTTCCACGATCATGTTGCGGACCAGGACATCCTGATCCACGGGGCGCTGTGGATCACCGAGCCACACGAAATCCGCTGCCGAATCCCGCATGAAAGCGATGTGCCTCGAGTTGAGCATATAGATTGCACCCGTCGGGCAATCGTGATCCCAGAAGACAGGCGCTCCCTCGAAGAACAGAGTCTGGAAGGTTGCGTCTGCCTGCGATGCATCCCCGTTGACCGCCTGGTAACGGATCTGGGGAGTCATCTCCGCCTCATACTCTCTCCAGTGGATCGGGGCCATGAAGATCCCGTCCGTCTGATCGGCTCCCTGGGAGACATTCAGGAAGACCGAACGCATCGCGATGATGCCGGCATCAGAGGTGGCGAAGGCCGTTGACGTGGTGTGGTTCCCCGCCCGGGTCGTGAGGGCACTCCCTCCCGCAGTCATCCCAGGCTGCCATGCCGGGAACGTGGTGGGGTTGAGTCCCGCCAGCGTCCCGTTCCCACACACCGCCGAAAGCCCATCGAGATCCTTCCCGCCATTCCCGGTGCCGTCTGAGTAGATCTGCTCCGAGATGTTCATGCGGAGAGAGTTCTCCAGGGCCATGATCTTCCCCTCGAGCAGGGAGTAGATCGCGGCATCGCCCTTGTTGCCGCGCTGGTCCCGACCCACAATGACCAGCGAGCCGCTGATCTGCCGGATGGGGAACAGAGCGTAGTTGTCGGTGTCCTGGTGCGTGATATCCAACGTATCCACGCCTGCGTAGGAGCCGACCGTCTGGTTGAGCGAGAGCTGGACCGGCACACGGATATCCCGGCCACCCACAAAGACCCCGGGCAGCCCATCCGTATCCTGGAAATTCGCTCGTGCTCGCTTTGCCCGCCCGATCTTTCCCATCAGGAAAGACAGGAGCGGTGTCGCATCCGAGATGTTATCCCGGAGCGTTTTGCGATGGTGCTCGAGTGTCGATGCGACCGCAGAGACACTGAAAGCACTGGATGTGTCTGATATGGTCTGAGTCATTGTCTACTAACCTCCACGACCCTCCCGTGCTTCGGCGTCCCGCTTACCGCGCCGGTAAGCTTCCATGAGGTTCTTGGCGGGACTCTCCTCCACATTGGATGATCGTTCCGGGCCAGGGACCGTTGTCCCCTTGGCTGATTGGTTCTTGAGCCGCCTCTCGGCATCCACCTGTGCTCGCTTCGCGATCAAGGCGGGCCGATCCTCCAGGGGGACCTGTTGCCAGTACAGATCTTCAATCCACTTGCGGTTCACGGAAAAGGGATCCTTGATCGCACCGTTCTGCACCATGCCCTGAAAGGTCCGCATGGCTGCATCGCGGTACGGCTCGAGGAGGTTCCCCCAGTCCTCGTGGACCCGGGATTCTTCTCGTCCGAAATGCAGGGTTGCAACTCCGGAGTTGGTCTGATTGATCCGTTGCTCCAGGTCTCCAATCCGCTTCTGCTCAACCTTTTGCGCTTCCAGTTGAGCCGGATCCGCGTAGGGGTCCACGGGCTCCTCGGCAGGAGCCGGTGTCTTCCCCTGGTAGTAATCCATGAAATCCGGCTTTTGAGAGACGGGAACCATGATGTCCATGAACTGCTCGATCTGCTCGACTGACCCGTACTTGGCCAATCGGTCCAGCTGCGACTTCTGCTGGTCCCGTTCTCCCTGAAAGCGGCGGGCTGCCGCATCCGCGTCCTCGAGAGTCTTGTAGTGCGTCGTAGACGGGGCTCCCTGACCCTCAGTGGAAGTCGTCGGTTCGTCTGGAGTACCCGTAGGCGCTTCTGGTTCTGCGCCAGCACGGATGTCCACATCTTGCTCAGTCATTGCTATCGATCCCTTCTGGTCCGTCGCCTTGGCGGAGGAGGAGTCGGCTTCGACTCCTCTTTCTCCGGCTTCGGATTGTCGAGCCCGAGCTTCTTGCGTGTCTCGGGCAATAGATCTCGTTCATGTATTACGACCGGCATCGAGTCTCCTTGTCGGTGGGTAAAGCTCCTTGACCCGTTCGTGTTGCCCTCCGGTCCAGAAGGAGTAGATGACACCCTCCTTCCGAACCGGCTCGAAGTTGTCGGCCTCC
>JBDHDY010000363.1:0-5221 GCA_039591275.1 Gemmatimonadota bacterium
CCTTCCACTGAAGCCCGATCTACACATGTACGTGCGCAGCAAGGTTCCCTGGTTCGAGATCCAGGACGGCCTACCGCAACACGCAACCGACCCGGAGTAGGCGAGCCGCTCGGGAGTAGGCGGCCCAGGAGATCTTTCTGCGCCTGGAGCGCGAGGGTTATATCGGGCCGAGCAAATGCACGGCCTAGTTCTCGATGCCGATGCCGCTTTCCGCCGATCTAAAACGAATTGATGACGCCCTGCAGGCCGCCCTTGAGGTCTTCAACAGACTATCTTCGCGCCAGTTGAACGTCGATCGGAAACAGGGCGGCGATCCGGTCACCGAAGCGGATCGATGTATCGACGAAACGCTGCGGCAGATCCTCTCCAGCGCCGGGGAGGGGTGGCTGTCCGAGGAAACGAGCGACGATTCCCGCCGGCTCAGCCAGGATCGCGTCTGGATCGTCGATCCGCTAGACGGCACAAAGGAATACATAGCCGGGATTCCCGAATATTGCGTGTCGATCGGTCTGGTCGAATCGGGTAATCCGATCGCTGGGGGGATCGCCAACCCGCGAACCGGCGAGTGTTTTCTGGGCGCCCAGGGACAGGGAGTGCTGGTAAACAAGGGTCGCACGCAGGCCAGCCGACGGACGTCGCTCGAGGGTGCCACCGTGCTTGCGAGCCGGAGCGAGGTCTCCCGGGGCGAGTGGGAGCGCTTCCGGGGCGCGCGCTTCAACGTTCGGCCGGTCGGTTCGGTCGCCTACAAGCTCGCCCTGGTCGCGGCGGGACTGGCCGACGCGACCTGGACCCTGGTTCCGAAGCACGAATGGGATGTCGCGGCGGGAACCGCGCTGGTGCTCGCGAGCGGAGGCGCGGTCTTCATGCCGGACGGACGATCGCCGAGTTTCAACTCCCGACAACCGCGCCTCGGAGGCCTCATCGCGTGCGCTCCGGGGCTGCAGGCCCCGCTTCGACTCCTCCTGACCGGATCCGAGTAACGCTTTCATGTGCGGCATATCCGGCATGTATTGTCGCCGCGACGTTCGCGCTTCCTCCCCATGCAACACCCCCCGCTGGCGAGAATGCTAGCTTATCTGGGTGTGCGTCAAATCGGGGGAAGACCAGGTCACCCGGTGGACACCAAACGCCTTTCCAGCTAGCATGGAGTCCCGCTAAGTCCTTTAGCCTCAACCACGCCGGGGTGGCGAAACTGGTAAACGCAAGGGACTTAAAATCCCTCGGGCCTTCGGCCCCTGCGGGTTCGACCCCCGCCCCCGGCACCTGTGTTTTCAAGGAATTGCGAAGACCTTGCTCGATCTGCTCCGCAGTCAGTTGTCCACCTGGGTGTCCATCGCGCAGTTGATTTTGCGCCGTTTTCGGCCTGCTCCGAACACGCAGTGCGTGTTTCTCGAAATCCCTTGCGATCCCGACGAACTGATCACATCTCAGTCAATGTGCTGAGGTCGGTGCCGGTCCTGCCGCCGGAACATCCGTGCGCACACAGAGCTTCCCTAAAGGCGTTGGCCCGGGGATGGCGGTGCATTACGTCCTTCATGATGCATTGCCAACGGCCGGAGTTCGGCCGTCGGCCCCCCTGGTCTCGGCCCCCGGAGGCTGATACTCTCCCCCCTTGACACAAGCACGTCCCTGCAACGGATCTATCGCATCTTCGATGGGAGGTAGAGATATGGCACGATGCTGGCTTTGTCTATGGTTGCTCGTCGCGCTCGGTTGTGCCGGGCCTCCAGAGGAGCCCGCGGTCGATCTCCAGGCGGAGCGCAGTGCCCTGATGAAAGCCGACGAAGCGTTGTTCGAAAGTCACGAGGATGTGGACGAGTTCCTCACCTTCTGGGCTGATGACGCCATCTTCATGCCCGATGACGTCCCCATGGCCCGCGGCGACTCCATCCGCACCACGTGGGAGCAGTTAATCTCGATGTCCGGTTTCAATCTCGAGTGGCGAGCGACCAGCGCCCAGGTCGCGGAGACTGGCGACATGGGCTACACCATCGGCACGTACGAGCTCACCGTGGAGCAGGACGGAGCCTCCATGGTCACCGTCGGCAAATATGTGACTCTCTGGGAAAAGCAACCCGATGGGTCCTGGAAGGTCGTTGTCGATTGTTTCAATGGCGACGGCCCTCCCACCGAAGCGTGATTCGTTGCCGCATTGACAGGGTAAGACGCTGAATTCGATAGTTCGGTGCGTCGGACGCGCAACCCATAGCATGACTTCTAGGAGGAAAAGGGTATGACAGCCAAGGAGGACGTGCTCTCCGTCGCGGTCGAGCGCAACGATGTGCCGTTTGTGGTCGCCATGACGGGGAATGCTGGCGGCATAACCTTTTCCGGCGCCGCCGGAGACGCGGCGCCCGGAAAACCGGCGGGGGAGAATACGGTCTTTCGGATTTTCTCGATGACCAAGGCGGTCGGGTCGACCGCGGCCATGATCCTGATCGATCGCGGCGAACTCGCGTTCGACACCCCGGTCGAAGACATTCTCCCCGAATTCGCGAAGCTCCAGGTGATCGACCGGTTCGACGGCGATCGGCCGGTCATGCGACCGCCACGGACGAAGGCGACCGTGGAAAATCTGGCGACCCACACAAGTGGGCTCGAATATGAGTTCTGGAACGCCGACGTGGGCAAATACATGGCCGCGACCGGACACCTCTCGGTCGGTTCGGGCACCAAGGCGGCGATGTTCTATCCGATGACCTGTGATCCGGGAACACGCTGGAGCTACGGCCTCGGGGTTGATTGGCTCGGGCAAGTCGTGGAAAAGATCGACGGACGCCGCATCGACCGGTTCTGCCAGGAAGAGATTTTCGATCCGCTTGGCATGTCGGATACCGGGTTCGAGGTCTCCGACGACATGGCCAGCCGGCTCGCGACGGTGTTCATGCGCGATGAAGACGGTGCGTTGGCGCCCTTCGACCTTGCGCCGCCGTCAAATCCGGAAGTCTACGGCATGGGCCACGCGCTCTATTCGACGGCACCGGACTATTTGACGTTCCTGCGCATGTTCCTGAACAAGGGCGCGCTCGACGCAAACCGCGTGCTGTCGGAATCCGGCGTCGATCAAATGCTTGAAGACCATATGAATGGCCTGACCTTCAAGAGAATGGTGACGGTCACGCCGACGCTGACCGCGGATTGCGACCCCTTTCCCGATAGACGCAAAACCCACAGTTTCGGTTTCCTCAGGGTCGAGGAGGATGTGCCGGGAATGCGGTCGGCGGGATCCGCAGGCTGGGCCGGCGTCTGCAACACCCATTATTGGTTCGACCTGAAAAAGGACCTCGCCGCCGTCATCATGACGCAGTCCCTCCCGTACGCCGAGCCCCGGTTCATGCAGCTATACGAAAACTATGAAAGGGCGGTCTACGCCGCCTTGGACAAGTTCCGAAAAAGCTTGTCCCGGACCTGAACCGGTTTTCGGAGAAACTGAGCGCAAGAAGATGGAGAGAGCGGCGTTGTGATTCTGAAATCAAAGTCGCCGCGCTCGCTCTCTTAACTTGAAGGGCGCCGGCCCTGTCGCCGTCGGGCCTCAGGCGTTTATGCCGTAAGGTCTAAATACTCGACCGGCTGTAAAATTGCTGGATGCATAGCATCGAATACCTTCAGGAGGAGAATTGTGTCCTGAAGGAGCAGCTTGGAGGGAAGCGCTTGGTGTACTGTGATCGAATTGTGATCGAACTGACGGACACTGAGGGGTACTGACGGTCACAAAGGCGCCCGCGGACAGCCCGGAAGTCCCGTGATTGTGGCCCTCAGTGTCCCTGAGTACCCCTCAGTTCTCCTCAACGTAGAACTTAAAATCCCTCGGGCCTTCAGCCCTTGCGGGTTCGACCCCCGCCCCCGGCACCAGTGGATTCATTGACTAGCGAGGAATGGCTCCGTCGGTCCACGACGGTAGTTGTCCACCCAGGTGTCCCGAGCGCGCGGCTCATTTTCCTCATAATCCCTTGCGATCGAGTTTCGTGTCCAGCCAGAGACACGTGTTCGACTCCTGCCCCAGGCGGCATAGTAGAGACGTCTATCGAGGCCGATTATGACTACAGGAAACCGCAACCGGCCGGACGATACGAGAAGCTGTCGTTCCAGTGCACTGGCCCAGAAAAGATGTTTTTCGATCGGATTTGATTTATAGTAATCACATGCGTTGCCTGCTCAGTTCCGTAGGCTATCAGGTCATCGCCAGCGTGGTCCTGGCGGTTCTTGTCTGCGGCAATCTCACCTGCTCGCATTGTGAGTCGCTGCTGGCAGAGACTCCCGAGATTGAACGGTTTGAAGAATTCGCTCACGAGTCATCTCCCCCCGACGTCTTCCTCAAAACCGCAGCGTTCATGACTCGGAAATCGGGAATGCGTTTTGATGTCACATGCTGCGACCTACCCCAGCCCACCTCTTCCCGAAAAACCCTGAATCTGCTCTGCACACTCCTGATCTGATCCTGTCTCAAGCCCCCTATCCCGCAATTCGCTAATTCAAACGCCAGAAGAGTCTTCCTGAACCGGGTTGCCTTTGTGATGGCCGCTCGTTTCGGGCCGAGCGGAACAGGCGTGTAACGCTGGCAGTGGAACGGATCTAGAGCGCTCTGAATCTAGACGCGTGGAAACCATGAAAGAAATCAAGGTCGTCATTGAAGAGGCCAACCTCTACCTGCTTCACGCTGCCTGTACAAACTGGGTGGCCGTGAGCGCGCCTCTTCGGCTTGTGATCTTCCTCGCCATGGAGGAGAGCTTCGTGCTGGAGCTCGAATCGGCTTCCCCCGTCGAACTCAGGAGGGGATCGGCTTGATCCACCACAAGGCCCTTGCTTACCTCCTGGGACACTTCCTGCTGGCTCTGGCCGGAACGATGCTCATCCCACTTGGGTTCGCCCTGTGGGAGCCGGGCGACGCCCTGCAGCCGTTGGCCTACGGAGTGGCCGCCACGATTATTGCCGGCGGACTCATGGTGGCTCTGCTCCGACGCCACGCCCAACGGTTATCACGGCGCGAGGCGCTCCTCCTGGTCGTCGGAACGTGGGTGAGCGTCTGCTTCTTCGGCTCTCTTCCCTTCCTATTCTCACCCTACTTTTCCGGCCTGACCGACGCCTTTTTCGAATCGGTCTCCGGGTTCACGACCACTGGAGCCACCGTGCTCGACCAGGTCGAGATCCTGCCTCGGCCGCTGCAGTTCTGGCGCTGTTTCACACACTGGATCGGCGGCATGGGGATCATCCTGCTGGGTAT
>JBDHDY010000364.1:0-6146 GCA_039591275.1 Gemmatimonadota bacterium
GTGAATGTGGTCGCGAACTACGGTGGCTGTGAACTCCTGGCTCTTCAAAGCCTCATGTACAAACGGTGGTACAAGGTTTACTGCCCCATCAACGTGCTCGATGCGGTGGAGGATAAGATTGTTGGGATCGAGGTCAGTCCCGACAGGCCGCTGAGTTAGCGGGTTTAGCGCTCGACGGCATGCCCAACCATACGGCAGTGAGAACGGGCTCGTATGGGGAACGAGTGTGCTGAGATGAGACCCCTCGCGACATCCCGTTACCCGGTGTAACTTAGCCGAGTACGCTCCAACGCTCGCGTGGGGCAGGGAAAGATGACAGTTGTGCAGCAGAACGACGGCGATTCTTCGCGCACTCGCGGGAGAGTCGCCGTTCCACTTTTGGGTTCCGTGGATTAGAGAGCCCGCGGCAGGGTGCGCGCCAGGGGCGTCGCGAGCGGAAGCTGTAGCTTTTGAAATCAACTCAGGAGGGCGACATGTCTCTCAACGTTAAAGCCCTTGCGATCACCGGTGGCATTCTGTGGGGCGGTTGCTGCCTGATCGTCGGGCTTCTCAATCTCATGTTTCCGTCATACGGCGTTGCGCTGCTGGAAATGGCAGGGTCGATATATCCAGGCTATGATGGCCCGGGTGGCTTCGGCTCTGTAATCGTCTTGACGCTGTACGCAGTGGTGGACGGCGCTGTATGCGGCGCAATATTAGCATGGCTGTACAACCTCGTTGCAAGGGGGAAGGGCGCCGCGGCTCCAGCGATGTAGGGGCGCCGCATAAGGCCCGTCAAATGGGTGCAGAGGAGGGCTAGAGGACGGACGAACCTTTGCACTGACATCTAGCCCCCCTTGCAGAATCACTCGAAGTCGCGCGGCGGCTTTGGCACGAACATTGGTACGCGCCGCTTGTACTCGCCGTAGCTCGGACCGAACCGACGCTCCAGTTCAGGTTCCTCGACCAGTTTCAGTTCCACAGCATTTGCTATCACGAACAGCGGCGTCCACACGAAGACCATCGACGGCGAGTGCAGAACGAACCCCACGGCAAATAGGCAGGCGAAGACGCCCGTGAGCATGGGGTTGCGGACCCACGCGTAGGGTCCCTGCGCAACGAGCTCGCGAGGAGGGTTGAACGGGACGGGTGTTCCTCTTGCCATGTGGAACAAGAGAATGCACCAGGCCCAGAGGAAGGCACCTGCAGCTGCGAGGGGCACTCCGACGACCCAGCCCCACAGACCTGGCAGCAGTGGTGGCAGGTTGAGCGCTCGGTCCGTGAAGAGGCTCATTAGGGTGATTAAGAGCAGCATGCCGAAGAACACGGCCAGCCCTACGGGCGTCAGGATCGCCCGCCGGCGTTCGGGACCCGTTGCCACGGAATAGAAGACGTCGACAGGTTTCATCGGTGTACCCTCCGGGAGATCGGCGCAGTCAACCGCGAATCACAAACGAGCGGTCCACGTCGGCAATGGCCGCAACGCCGTGAAGCTGCATAGCAAGCTGTAGTTCCGCGCGGAGAATTTCCAGCACCTTCTCTACACCCACCTGGCCAAAGGCCGCGAGCCCCCAAACGTACGGCCTGCCGATGCAAATGGCGTCTGCGCCGAGGGACAATGCCTTGAGCACGTCGGTTCCGCGCCGAAACCCGCCATCCACCAGCACGGGTATGCGCCCCCGCACAGTATCCACGACCTCCGGTAGGCTCTCGATCGAGCTGCGCCCACTCGCGTCAGCCCGCCCACCGTGGTTTGACACGATGATGCCATCTACCCCGTTCTCGAGACAACGCTGTGCATCGTCATCCCGCACGATCCCCTTGACGAGGATACGCATGTCCGTCGTATCTCTTAGTCGGCGGAGGAAGTCCCACGTCATCGACGGTGTATCGAAGTTCACTCGGCGCATGTCGAGGCCGTCGAACATTGGTTTGCGACGCAGCCAGCCAACTGGGAAGTTCATGGGGTCATCGTTACTGGGGGCGGCCTCGTGACACGTCGAGCAGTCGCGCGAGTCGGCCCTGACGTAGCGTTCCAACGTTTCCCTATTGCTCCCAACCGGGAGATCTACGGTGAGCACCAAGGCGGGGCATCCCACTCCTTCGGCCCGGCGAATGAGCGCTTGGGTGACACTCCAGCTCGAGGTCGGATAGAGTTGATACCACACGGGCTGGCCGCGCACCGCGTTCACGTCCTCCACGGACGTGGTTGTGACGGTCGAGAGAATTTGGTGATGTCCTTTGGCGGACGAGGCTCGTGCGACAGCCAACTCACCCTCAGCATGGAACGCCTTTTGGCTCCCAACGGGTGCGAGTACGATCGGCGTGTCCCATTGCACGCCGAACAGCTCGACGCTCGTGTCGATACTGCTCACGTCCACCAAGCGGCGGGCCCGCAAGTCGAACCGCTCGAAACCTTCCCGGTTAGCGCGCAGGGTACTACCTGGAAGTCGAACACGTTAATCGCCTCGTCCGGTGATGCGATGCGTTGGGCCAACTCACGCGCTGCGCCTCCCCGGGCGGAGCGATCGGACCGCTGTCCCGAACATGCTGGCAATCCGAGCAGGGAGAGGAGCGGGCTGCCGGCGACGAAGCGCAGGAAAGCGCGGCGGTGGAGAGGGGTGGGACGACTCATCGGAATCTCCCGGCTGATGTGTTATCCCTGCTCTGAAGGGCCCTTCGTGACGCCGTGTTCCTGAGGAGCCCTTCGAGACGGAGCCGACGGCTCCTCCTCAGGACTCGGCATGCCGAAGGCGTGCGTCTCGAAGGGCTCCTCAGGGCGCGGCGGGCTCGGCACTCCGTAGGCGTCCTTGATCCGTGCGCTAAAGCGCCGGACTTCAGTCCAGGGCAAAGCCCTCATCTCGGCGGCCACTCCACGTAGGCGACCGGGTCGTCGTCGGGGACATCGTACTGCTCGCGCAGCTCACGCAGCCGCACTGTCAGGCGCTCCACCACGTCCGCGTACTCCGGATCATCGTAGACGCTGGTGAGCTCTCGGAGGTCCCGCTCGAGGTCAAACAATTCCCACTCGCCCACCTCGTAATAGTGGATCAACTTGTACCGCATGGTGCGCACACCGTATTGGCGGCGCACCATGTGCCAGCCCGGGTATTCGAAGTACTGGTAATAGATAGCGTCCCGCCAACCTGCCGGTGTCTCACCATCGAGCAGCGGTAACAGGCTCTCCCCCTGCATCTCGTCGGGAACTGCGACGCCGGCGATGTCCAGGAATGTTTCGGCGAAGTCGAGGTTCTGCACCAGGTCCTCGCTGCTGGATCCCCCATCGACGACCCGGGGCCACCGCACGATGACGGGAGTGCGGAGTGATTCCTCGTACATCCACCGCTTGTCGTACCACCCGTGGTCGCCCAGATAGAATCCCTGGTCCGAGGTGTACACGACCACCGTGTTCTCTTTCAGTCCCGCTTTGTCAAGATAGTCCAACACGCGGCCGAGGTTGTCGTCGATGGACGCCACAGCGCGTAGATAATCCTTGATGTATCGCTGGTACTTCCACTGCACCAACTCGCGGCCGGACGAGCCCGACGAGCGAAAGGCGGCGTTCTTCGGCTCATACGCAGCGTTCCACGCGGCGAGTTGTTCGTCGTTCAGCTCTGTCGGCGGAACGAGCTTGAGATCCCGCTCGTCCAGGTGGCGCGCGATGGTCATCTCCTGCGTACGTGCCGGCGACGCCCGACGGGAGTAATCGTCGAACAGCGTTGCCGGCTCAGGGATAGATACGTCGTCGTACATGGTGAGGTGGTCTGGCCCCGGATCCCACCAGCGGTGTGGGGCTTTGTGCTGATACATGAGGAGGAATGGACGATCGGGGTCGCGTCCGTCGGCCAACCATTCAAGCACACGGTCGGTGATGATGTCCGTGGTGTATCCGGTGTGCTGTACGCTGTCGTCGGGTGTGAACAAAACGGGATTATAGTACGGGCCCTGACCCCGCAGGACTTCATAGTGGTCGAACCCCGCGGGGCGGCTCTTGAGATGCCACTTCCCGATGACGGCCGTCTGATACCCCGCCTGCTGGAGCAGCGTCGGGAACGTGACCTGCGCACTGTCGAAGGTCTCACGGTTGGTGGGTACCCCGTTCAAGTGACCGTACTTCCCCGTGAGCACGGTGGCCCGGCTCGGTGCACAGATGGAGTTGGTGACGAAGGCGTTCCGGAAGATCATGCCTTCGTCTGCCAGGCGATCGATGTTGGGTGTCTCGTTGATCGTGGATCCGTAGGCGCCGATGGCGTGTGCCGCGTGGTCGTCGGCGAAGATGAAGAGAATGTTGGGGCTACCCTGCTCTGCCCCCGCGCAGGCTGCGAGTAGGCACAGCAGCGCCATGCCGTAAGCCGTGTGCGGCCGGTGAGACCACGTGTTCGTATGGGGCATGACCTGCTTTCCTGGTTGGGGGCATCGGCAACTTGCCACGCCTAGTCCGGGGCCGCCAGGGTATGGCCCCGACCTCGCCGGGTTCCATTTCGAGCCTTCAGGTGCCACTTTGGAGGACGGACTATCCCGCGAACATCGCTCAAGGAGCCGTCGATGCGCACATTCGTCGCGACCGCGTTCATGCTGTACGGCAGCGCCACTCTCCTCACTGCCCAGGACTTCGCCGAAGCCTGTACTGCGATTCGGCAGGTCTCAGTGGGACAGTGGTCCCTGTACCGAATGACCGCCCCGCAGGCGGGCATGCAATCCGGCGAGACGCGCCTTGCGATCGTCGGCCAGGAGGACGTGGACGGAGAGGCTCACTACTGGTACGAGATGAGCATGACGAGTCAGCAGGGGCCGATGATCGTGCAGTTCCTGGTGCCGTCGTACCCGTACGCGATAGAGGATGTGCAGGGCATCGTCATGAAGGCAGGCAATCAGCCGGCCATGAAGATGCCGGCCCAGATGCTCTCGATGATGCAGAATCAGGCTGGCTTCGATCCCGGCAAGAGCTTCGGCGAAGAGTGCGAGCGGGCGGAGGTCGTAGGACAAGAGTCCGTGACGGTGCCCGCTGGAACGTTTGAGACGCTCCACATGAAGGCCTCGGATGGCGGCGAGACGACCGACGTCTGGGTGGCTCAGGACATCCCGTTTGGTCTCATCAAGGTTCAGGGTGCGCAGGGTTTCGAGATGCTCCTACTCGAGCGAGGCGCCGATGCCACATCATCCATCACGGAAACGCCGCAGACGATGCCGGGGATCCCGCGACAGTAGCGGAGTGCCGGCTACTTCTTCTGGTTCCAGAGACCCAGCACCCGGCCATCGGGATCTTCGAACAGGCAGAATGACCCAACCTCGGGGACTTGCATCTCCTCGACCACGATCTTGCCGCCGGCCTCTTGAATCTTCTGACGGTAGGCGGCGAGATCATCGACGTCGATGTAGAATGCCATGTTGCCCGGCCACGGTCCCTCCTGGGGCTTCATGATGCCGCCATTGATTCCGCCTTTACCGCCGGTATCCACGAGGCGATAGTTGATCTCCGGCATGTGCCGAATCTCCCAGTCAAATACGTTGGCGTAGAAGTCCGACACCTTCTCGGGATCCCCCGACCAAAACTCCCAGTGTACTACAGGCTGACCCATGGGAACCTCTCTATTGTTGGTGGATGGTAACGGTACAAGGCTCGACTGGTGTGACAAGCGGCATTTTTTCCCTTACTCACCTTGCCACACTGCCACGACTTCCAGTGATGTAATGTCCACGTACACGGTGAGATCGCCGCCAGCCACGGCGTACGCCATGTCTTCTTTGACATTAATAGCGGGAGGACCGTAGTACACGGCCCACAAGGAATGTTGCTCATCGATGCCCTGGTCGTCGAGAAACAAATGATCGTCTGGCCGAAGCTTCTGCAGGAGCTCGGGCACGCAGTCCTCTGGGTCAAAGCCCAGCTCCACAGCCGTGGCGTCGGCGACTCGCCGGACTTCCATCTTCAGCGCAGCTGGATCACGGTCGACTGAGGCCATCTCAACTCATGTACCAAATCGCTTCGCTGCGCGTGCACGCGCCTTGGCTGCTTCGACTTCTCGGTCGCGTGCAGGAGCGTTCGTCACTAGTGAGTCCAACAGCTTACGAGCCACCCGCGCCACATCGTCCACGGCGAGTTCGAACGCAGCTTCGTTGGCCTTGGATGGTTTGCTGAACCCGCTCAGCTTGCGGACGAACTGGAG
>JBDHDY010000365.1:0-4899 GCA_039591275.1 Gemmatimonadota bacterium
GGCGTCGCCAACTGCGAGGCATGCAACCCACTCGGCAGGCACTGGCAAAAAGGTGTACTTCTCGCCGCTCCCCCTGTGAGTGTCTTCTGTGCCAAGCCAGATCTTGGGACGCTGTACCACGCGGCCCAATAGATCTCGCTCTGGCTTCAGCCGAACGACCGCCGGCCCGGGAACCAGATCACCGGTGCGGATCTTTGGGCCACCCAGGTCCGTGGAGATCTTACAGCTCCGCCCAGTTTTCTCTTGAGCTTGCTGGATGTGATTGGCGATCCCGGCCCACACCGTCGAATCGTCCTGGCCGCAATTGATGCGTGCGACACTCATTCCTGCCTCGATCAGGGAACTCGTGACGGCCGGATCGTCTGCCGCCTCTTTGGGCATGGTCACCATGATGCGGGTTGCAGCCCCCTCGAGCTTCTTGCCCAGTAGCTGTTCAGTGTTTGCCTTGATCTGCTCCTTGCCGTCGCTTATTGACACGATGGGCTGTGAGGCGCCGCGCTCTCGGATGCGGGCCAAGGTGTGCAGAATGGTGCGCACGGCCGCGATGCTGGCCATTACATGGCTCTCCACGTCACCGAGCTGTGACGTTCCCCTATCGGCGAGCTTGGTCTGGAGTTCTCTCAGATCGTGGCGGCGCAAGGCGAGGTAATGAACGAGATTGGCCGCGCTCACGCGGTTCTTGGGGTGCACCGCGTTCAGGTAATGCCGATACCGCTCCTCGTATTCTTCCGCAGTGCCCCGGATGGCGTCGAGTTGGGCGATGAGCGGCGAGAGTTCAGATTTGCTGGCTCTCATGATAGACCTTCCGCGTGTTCACGGACTACTGATGGGGCAGTACCGTCTAATCTACCGCAGGAAGGGGCGCGTGGTATCCCCGCGAGCTTCCGGTTCCGGCACAGCTTCACCTGGACCGGTCGTCAACCGAACGGCCTGTCCGGTCGAACACGCTTACCCGCGGTGTGGCCAGGTCGACGTGCAGTCTGTCATCGGGCCTCGGTACCGCGGCGCCGGCCGGAACTCTCACCGCAAGGGTGTCAACACCGGCTGCGTCACGTCCCCCTCCCGCTGACCCATCCACAGGAAGTGATGTCTCTAGCAGCACTACGTACTCGTTGCCTAGCGCCCACGGGGAGGTGGCAGTCCGTAGGTGCCTGCGACAGGTTCAGTGCTTCAGGCCGGATGCCAACTTGCACTGTCTCGCCAAGGAGCTTTTCAAGGCCGGAGGCGTTGGCGACGAGATCTGTCGGTACCGGCACAAATGGTCCACCCAGGCTCACCCCATAGGTCCGTTCACGACGCTCGAGAGTACCCGCAATGAGATTCATAGCCGGCTGACCTAGAAAAGCGGCCACGAAGACGTTTGCGGGGAAGTCGTATAGGTGTTGCGGCTTTCCCGACTGCTGCAGCCGTCCGTCCTGAAGAACGGCGACGCGGTGACCGAGCGTCATTGCCTCCACTTGATCGTGAGTGACGTAGAGCGTGGTGACACCTAGGCGTCGCTGGATCCGCGCAATCTCCGTGCGCAACCGGTTCCGTAACCGTGCGTCGAGGTTAGAGAGTGGCTCGTCCATGAGAAAAGCGGCGGGGTGTCGCACGAGGGCACGCCCCATGGCGACGCGCTGCTGCTGACCTCCTGACAAGGTGCCCGGCTTTTGATCCAGCGCCTCGCCCAGCCCAAGCAGGTCCGCGATCTCTGAGACACGCTGCAACCGCTCTTGAGCGGGCATCCGCTGCATTCGAAGCGGAAAGGCCAGATTGTCCCGCGCCGTCATGTGGGGATAGAGAGCGTAGTTCTGAAAGACCAGCGCCACGTCGCGGTCTGTGGGTGGCAAGTGATCCACGCGACGCCCACTGACATGAATTTCACCATCGGTGGGCCGCTCGAGTCCCGCCAGGAGCCGAAGAATCGTTGATTTGCCACAGCCTGACGGCCCCAAAAGAACGAGCAGCTCGCCGTCAGCCACAGTGAGGTCTAGTGATCGCACGGCGTGGACGCCACCGGGGTAAACCTTGTCGATGCCTTTGAGCTCGATTACCGCCATCGCTATGCCCGCACACCGGTGGCGGCCACACCCCGAACGAACCATCGCTGGAACACCGCGAATACCAGCACGACAGGCGTCACCATCATGACCGCAAAGGCCATCACGTCGCCCCATTGAAGCGGCGGTAACGTGCGGAACGTCGCGATCCCCAAGGAGAGCGGCCGCACCGTAACCGAGCTGGTGACCATCAACGGCCAGAGATAAATCCCCCAGTGAAGGAGGAAGCTCACTATGGCGACGGCGGCAAACGCCGGCTTAGCATTCGGGAGAACGATTTCGACCAAGGTTCGCCATGGCCCCGCGCCGTCGATACACGCCGCGTCTTCAAGTTCTCTCGGTAGGGTTAGGAAGAACGTGTAGAACAGGTAAATAGAGAGAGCATTCGGTATAAACGGAATAATCTGCGCCAAATACGTGTCGCGCCATCCCAGGATTGTCACCCCGTAGAAAAGGGGCACCGCAATGGCCTCGAACGGGATTACCAGCAGTACTACCACGAACGCGAGGGCCATCCGGCGTCCCGCCCAGCGCAGCCGCGCGAGCGCGTATCCTGCGAGGGAGTTCACGACGAGGCCGCCTACGACGATGCCCCCGGTGATGACAAGGGAATTGAGCATCAAACGACCGAACGCCACGCGCCGAAATACGTCGCCGTAGTTGTCCAGCGACACGCTCGCCGGAACGAAGGCCCTCAGCGTACCCGCCTCCGGCAAGATCATGTTGTCAGGTTTGAGACTCGCCACCAGCATGAACACGACAGGCGCAACCCAGATCAGCACGGCCAATGACAGGGCCGCATACATGGCAATGGAAGACCATCGCACTCCCGTCGCTGGGTGGTCGCGCTGAACCCTGTGCACCGATCTCACTCGCGTATCCATCGGCGGCAGATCAATGTGATCGCGACCACGAGCATGAAAAAGACGACGCTCATCGCCGAGGCCCGTGCAAACTGCTGCCGACTGAACGCCGCGGTGACGGCTTCGAACAGCATAGTCGTCGTACGATTCTCCGGGCCGCCTTGCGTCAGGATCTGCACCTGGTCGAAGAGCCTGAACGCGAGAATCGTCGTCACCATAATGACGAAGACGAGGGCGTTGCGGAGTTGGGGGAGTGTGACGTGGAGGAAGCGGTTCCACGGCCCGGCGCCGTCCAGGGCCGCCGCCTCGTAGAGGTGCGCTGGGAGCGCCTGGAGCGCCGCCAGAAGAATGACCATCTGAAACCCCATGCCCTGCCAGACGGATAGTGTCATGATCGCTGGCATGGCAAGACTTGGGTCCCGGAGAAAATCTCGAGCATCCCAGGCGCCGAACGAGACGAGGTTTAGCAGGGAGTTCAACGCGCCCATCTGACCTGGCGCGTAGATCAACTCCCATACGACTGCGATGAGCGCCATTGGAAACACCACGGGAAGGAAGAAACCGGCGCGGAACAGCGCGATTCCCCTGAGTCGCTGGTTGAGGAGCAACGCTGCGGCGAGGGCGAGGGTTGTTTGCACTGGAACTACCACCGCAGCGAACAGGAAGTTGTTAACGAGGGCCTGGCGGAAGCCCGCGTCGCTTAGAATCCGTTGGTATTGCTCCACCCCGACGAATTCCCATGGCAGTGGCGACCCGAGCCGCAAATTGGTTACGGAAAACCCGACCGCGAGTAAGAAAGGGAGCGCGACGAACAACGTCAGCGCAAGCATCGCCGGTGAGGCCATGAGGACCGCAGTGGCGTTTGTCGTCACCGCTCCACCACCTCGCCGTGTAATCACCTGTCGCGATACCCCTGATTATCCTGGATGTCCTCATCGATCATGGCGGCAGCCACATCCAATACGGCTTGCACCGACTCACCGGAACGGACGGCTGTGAAAGCCTCCTGAAACGCAGACGTAATGATGGGATAAGCGGGCGTGCGAGGTCGCGGTACAGTCACTCCCTCGGTTAGTTGCGTATAGAAGAGTCTGGCGTCTCCGCCTTCAGCGTACAGCTCGCTCTGGGCGGCGGCGCTGTGTGTGCCCGGTACCGCCGAGTTGGCCGCCGCCATGGCAAGCACCTCCTCCGGCTTGAGCAGGAAACGCAAGAAGGCCGCTGCTGCCTCGAAGCGTCGACTCCGCGACGTGATGGCCCATACCCAGGAGCCTTGACCACTTCGAGTCCCGCGGCCGAAGTCGGGGAGCGGCAGCAGCACTAGGTCGTCGCCGAGTGCGTCACGATAGCGCCGATGATCCCAGTGTCCGCTCCACGATAGGGAGACGCGTTGGGAGATGAACGCTGCGTCATCGATGTTGGGATCGACGTATCCTTCTACGATCCACGACTGCAGTGTCTCAAGCGCGAACACGGACGCCGGTGCGTTGAGTGTGCCCTGGGCGACGGGCGCGCTGCGGTCGATGAGGTCGCCGCCGGCTGACTGGATAAGGGGAGAAAAGGCGTAGGTGAACCACTCCCCGGGATAGTTCAACTTCAGATCGAGCACTGCTCCGTCTGCGTCGTTGCGCGCGAGTTGTTCGAGTAGGGCGTTGAATTCGTGGACAGACCAAGCGTCCTCGGGGGAGCGGGGAATGCGCACGCCGGCTGCGCGTAAGGCGCGCCGGTCACCAAAGAGGCCCAACCCGGAGTCAAAAGTACCGATCGCGTACAGACGGCCGCGATAGGTTCCTTGCGCTAAGATCGAAGGCAAAAGATCGGCGTGGAGCGTATCCGGCAGCAAGTCGTCGAGCGGGCGGAGATGACCCTGCCACACGTAGCTGAAGAGAAATGGTCCGTCTAGCTCGAGGACATCGGGCAGATCGCCGGCAAGCGCCGCCGCCTGCACCTGGCCGTTGTACGAACCTTCAGGAATGTGTGTGAGGACGACACGGATG
>JBDHDY010000366.1:0-3905 GCA_039591275.1 Gemmatimonadota bacterium
GTGCTCAGGATCATTACCTCCAGGGTGCCGTAGAGGGCTCCCGGGCCAGCTTTGCCTTCTGCATGTCTCATGACCTGTTAGACCTCACAGAAGCATAAATGGTTTACATAAAATATTTATGTAAAGAGTTTATGTCAATGTTGCTTGCTAGTATCGAAACGGCGGCAGGAGGGGCGGGAGGGGCAGTGGGGCAGTGGGGACAGTGGGGGCAGGAGGGGCAGAAGGGGCCAGAAGGGGTTGCGGCTGACAAGCGACTACGCGACATTATCGATAATCGATAATCGACGATCGATAATCTAGGGAATGAGAGGCCACGCGTGACCAGCCGTACTGATCCGGATCTTGCCCGAGAGTTCCTGCCCCTTACCCCGGCGACGTTTCACATCCTCGTGACATTGGCCGCCGGACCGATGCATGGGTACGCGGTCAAGCGAGAGGTGGAGGAACGGACCGGGGGAGTCGTGCGGCTCGGGGCCGGAACGCTCTACGCTGGAATCCAACGTATGGAACGGGACGGTTTGATCGTCGAGTGCGACCCACCGACGCTAAACACGGAAGAAGCAGGCGCCAGGTGGCGGTTTTATGAGCTCACAGGTCTGGGCCGTGAGGTGTTGGATCTGGAAGTTGCGCGCTTGGAGTCCGACCTGAGGAAGGCCCGTTCGCGCCTGCGCGCCCCGGAAACGAGTCGAGCATGAGGAGCGCGGGGAGTTTCTGGTACCGTTTGCTGTTGTTGGTCTATCCCCGGTCGTTTCGGCGCAAGTGGGGAGCTGATGTGGTGCAGTTTCTCGTCGAGCAGCGCCGTGAGCGACGCTACGATGCCGGCCGGTACGGTAAGCTGCTGTTCCTCAAGGACGTTATGGCGGACGGGCTAGCAAGCAGCTGGAGGCTCAGGTTTGCGGCGGCAGCGGGTGAGCCTCGCCTCCCAAGCGCGCGCAATGCAAACAGACACAAGACGAGACATAAAACGATGGTGGCGGAAAGATGGTTCCGGGTGATGCGCGCTACTGTCTGGCAAGACGTACGTCACGCTGTGAGAGAGTTGCGCAGGTCCCCTGCCTTCACGGCGTTGGTGATCCTAATACTGTCGGTCGGCATAGGCGCCAACGTCGCCATGTTCAGCACCGTGAATACTGTACTCATGCGGTCGCTACCGTTTGCGGAACCCCACCGTCTGGTGTTCGGCACGCGCACTACGGGTGACCGCACCGGCGGCTTTGTGTCGGCCCACGACTACTCCGACTACCGCGACCGCGCGACGGCCTTCGAGTCTCTCTCTGCCTTGTTATTGGGTCCCCGCAGCTTCACCGTCGTTGGCGGACAAGAGCCCGAGCGAGTCTCCGGCACTTGGATCTCAGTGGATCTCTTCCATACCTTGGGGGTCGAACCCCAGATCGGACGACACTTCACGGTCGAGGAACGCGAACTTCCGGCCGGAGGGGTGGTGCTCATAAGCCACAGCTATTGGCAGCGGCATTTCGCGGGCGCACGCGACGCCGTGGGCCGTACGCTGATCGTCGATGGCGATCCTCATACGGTGGTGGGCGTCATGCCCGTGGGCTTTCATTTCCTCTACGAAGTCGATCTCTGGCGCCCTTTGAAACTCGGTGGGCCGTTCGCGGACGCGAGACGATTCACCAACTGGTGGGTGGTGGGTCGATTGGGTCCGGATGTGTTGATCGAACAGGCGCAGATCCAAGTAGACGTGATCTCGGCCCAGCTCGCTGCCGAGTACCCCGACACGAATCGGGACAGGGGATTGCGGTTGCAGGGCCTGCACGAGGCACTCGTCGAGGACTACCGTGCCAGTCTGTACATGCTGCTGGCTGCGGTGGGCTTGGTCCTCTTGATCGCTTGCGGAAACGTCGCTGGACTGTTGCTGGCGCGCGGCTCGATGCGAGGGACCGAGCTTTCAGTGCGGGCTGCCCTCGGGGCGTCGAGAGCACGACTCGTGCGTCAGCTGCTCACAGAAAACCTGGTCACGGGAGTGGCTGGGGGTGTCCTCGGGACCGCTTTAGCTGTCTGGCTCGGACCGCTGATGCTCCGGCTCATTCCGGTGGACGGCTCTGGTGTGAGTGAGATTGGCGTCTCGCTGCCGATGCTGCTCTTTGCCTTGACGCTCTCCCTCGCGACCGGTTTGCTGTTTGGGATAATCCCCGCAACGCGCGGCGCGCGGTTTGACCTGGTAGAGGGCTTAAAGGCAGGAGTCCGGACAACCGATTCCGGAGGTACCCGCTTCCGAGGGGCGCTGGTCACCGCCCAGGTGGCCCTATCCGTCGTGCTGCTGATCGGGTCTGGCCTGTTGATCCGGAGTTTTACCTCTCTGCGGAGCGTGGATCCCGGGTTCAGCACCGAGAACCTGCTCACGGCCGAGATTCGCCTATCCGGGGGAGAATACGATTTGCAACAGCGCGTTCTGTTCTACTCCGAATTGCTCGAGAGCATACGAGCGATTCCCGGGGTGATGGATGCGACGATGGCCAACATGCTGCCGATCCGCGATCTCGGTAACGACACCCACGTGTGGCCTGTGGACAACCCTCCGCCGTCCGTCGCCGATGCGAGGACTGCGTACCAGCGCACGGTGTACCCGGGCTACTTCGAAGCGATGGGCATTCCGCTGTTGCTGGGGCGCGTGCTTGAGCCGTCGGATAGGGCCGATGTTCCGCTCGTGTTGATGATCAACGAGACCATGGCCCAGCAATTCTTCCCGGGTCAAAACCCAATCGGCAGGCAAGTCGTGTTCGATGCCGGTGAATCAGTCACGGGTGAGGTCGTGGGTGTGGTGGCTGATGTTCGGGTAAGCCGGCTTTCTCAGTCTCCCTACCAGGCTTTTTACCGCTCCTATCTCCAGTGGCCGCATGCGACCATGCGTCTCGCAATCAGGGTGGACGGTGAGCCAACCTCGGTGGCGCCCCAGGTACGTCAGGCAGTGTGGAACCTCGATAGCGACATTCCGGTGACGGAACTCGCAACCATGGAACAGCTCATTGCGGGCTCAATGTCCGACCGAAGGGTTATCGCCCTTTCACTTACACTGTTTGCGTCAGTGGCGCTGTTCCTTGCTGCGATTGGCCTGTACAGCGTGCTCGCATATTACGTGAGCCGTCGTGTTCACGAGATTGGGGTTCGCGTAGCACTTGGAGCTGGTGCTGCACAGTTGGTCCGGCTTGTTCTCAGACGCGGCATCACGTTGGTTGCCACCGGGATCGCCGTGGGGTTGGCTGGGGCGTTTGCCCTCACGCGCCTGATCCAACAGATGCTGTTCGGCGTCGAGCCGACTGACGCCACGACGTTCGTGGGCGTGATCGTCCTCTTTGCGATGATTGCATTGATCGCGTGCCTGATCCCGGCGTGGCGGGCGGTGCGGGTGGATCCCGTTGCGGCGCTGCAGGCGGAGTAGGGGAGGCGTGCGCGGCTCGGCGCATTAATCTACGGCTGAGAGCCGAGACGCGACTATTAGTCGCGGGCCACAAGCGGCAGCCTGGCCCCGCTCCACATCACGTCGTTGCCCCCACCTCTCCTTCTCCCTTCTCCCTTCTCCCTTCTCCCTATACCAACCCCACCGCCCACATCACCCACACCGCGGCAAACGACGCCACCCCCCCAACGAATGTCACGCCGCCGTAGCCGAATAGAGCCTCCTTGACCTCCAGCTTGCTGAGCGACGTGCACACCCAGAAATAGCTCGAGTTGACATACTTGATGATCACGGACCCGGAGGCGCCGGAAAGCATGGCCGCCTCGGGTGAGAGATCGAGGGCGCCGAGCATCGGGGCCACCAACGAACCGGCCGTGATCACACCGACCGTGGTGGATCCGGTGAGCATGTTGCCGATCACACCGATCATGAAGGGGAGCAGGATGGACGGGAGGCCGTAGGAGGCAAAGAGGTCGGCGACGAAGTT
>JBDHDY010000367.1:0-6026 GCA_039591275.1 Gemmatimonadota bacterium
AGAATCGCCGCGTCCTGACGGATCTGCCCGTCAGCTGCGGCATGAGCGCCTTCCACCTTCTAGATGCTAATCCGTTCACAAATGTCACCAGCCTCACAAAGCAATGACCTTCCTTATCCAAACGACAGCGTCGTCAGCTGCATAGGCTTGTTAGACGGCTCTCCCAAGAAAGGAGCATCTCTGAGATCCTACGTTGTCCCGGGACGTGCGTAACGGACCCCGGTGAAGGAGGTAGGCTTGATGCGCCACACGATCAGCGCACCCTCCGCCATCCGCGGTCCCTGTTCGGCGCGCCACCAATCGGGAGCTTGTGCAAGGAACGGCTGCAATGCCGCGATTGCACGGTCTGCTTCAGCTTTTTCATTGACAACCGCAAAACGACCGGTGCCGGTTACACTCTCCCACTCGAAGAGGCCAGTCTCCATGGCGGTATCCACCTGAAAGGCAACACTCGGATCCTGCTCAGCAAGGTTAGTCTTGAGACCGCGATCCGCTACTCCGTACAGGGCTGACCCTACCCAGGTGTACCCAAGCGGGATCAAGTATGTGGAGTCGTTACCCCTGAAGGCTATCCGAACCAGCCGCTCCCTCTCGAGCACTCTCCGTGCCTTAGCTGTGCTAATTGCTGTACGTGGCACGATCTTCATTCCTCCTAGTGCGCTGCTGTAGCCGCCTGACGGATCTGCCCATCAGCTGCGGCGTGATTACCTGCCAGCTTGAAGATACAGATCGTGTGACGCATCTTGCCAGCTTCATTATGCAATGACCTTCCTTATCCAAACGACAGCGTCGTCAGCTGCATAGGCTTGTTACGCTGCAGCGGCCGTGAAGCATCGGTCCGCCACCCGATAACCCGCCCGGCCCATTGGTTGGGCCACGAAAGTGCGAGAAGGCTCTTAAGCCGGCCTCTCGGCGATGAACTCGACCGGAGCGACACGGTTCTGCGACACGTTCTCAATCATGTTCCTGATTTTTTCTGCAGCCGTATCGCCCATCAGGATATGAAGCCCCAATGGCGGTGGACTTTCCGCGCTTCCCGCTCTTGCCTTGAGCTGAGAGAAGAACTCCAGTGCGAATGCGCCTCTATTGCGCTGGGCGATGACACGCAATCCCGCCGCCTCCAATGCCGTCTGATACTCATCGGGCGACGCGTCCTTGCTCTCTTCAGGAACTGTCGCCCAAGGCACGGGGAAACTGAGGTCACCATCGCCGACGCGCATTACATCGTAGATCCCGAGCCTTCCGCCTGGTCGCAGAATTCGGTGAAGTTCCGATGCGAGCCCTTGCTTGTTCGCTATGTTCATCCCGACGTGCATCATGTACGCCTTATCGAACACGCCATCTGAGTAGGGTGTGGCGGTCGCGTCACCGTGTTCGAGGGTGATGCGGTTGTCAAGTCCGACCCACGAGCACAACACTTCTCCGGTCTTGACATATTCATGGGTCAGATCGATACCGGTCACTCGACATCCGTACTCCTGCGTCGCGAATCGGCTCGCCCCTCCCAACCCGCAACCGATGTCAAGAACATGGTCCCCGGCTGCGAGATCCAGTTGATCCAAGAAGTCCTTTGTGGCGACCCGGCCTCCAATATGAAACTCATCCACGGGCCCAAGGTCTTCGACGGTCACAGTGTCGGGCGATTTTCCAAGCTGCTGGACGCCATCAAGAATGGCCGCTAGCAGTGTCCCGTGGCCGTAGTGTGTGTCCACCGCATTGATGTCCGGCATCGTCTATCTCCAAGGCACTCTGCGATTCCCGGTCAAGTGACCATCCCGAAATCACTTGAGTATTATCGCGACGCTGCGCTGTTCAGGCTGCCTCCTCTGGCCAACAATCGCCATGTATGTGAGGCACCTTCCACCGTATGGCTCGGGTGTAGTGCTGCAGCCTAACGGATCTGCGCATCACCCGCGAGCGACTCGCTCATCGGCCTGCGCGGATGCTGAACGGTTAACAGTCTCCGGCCAGGGCAGCACCCAACGACCTCCCCTAAAACGTTCGCGCTCGTTGGATCCATGCGCTTGTTATGTGGCACTGTTTCACCACCAAAAGCTATTCTGCAAGCGGTCCCTTCCCAGGATGTAAGGGGTAGAGCACTTCATAAACTTCACGCCGGATGTCTATCGCTTCATAAGCGGTAGGAATCGTTTTTGCCAGCTCGGTTTCACGGAATTCTGTGAGTGCTGCTTGATTCTCAAAGAAATATATTCCGCACACATCACCCGTCGCGTCATCTCGCCCATAGATCTTCTGCACCAATCCTGGAACCTCGTGGAAACGAGGTCGACGTTCGATTAATCGACGCTCAAGGTCTTTGCAGGTTCATTGTCACATAACGCACCTGCCCATCAGCTGCGGCGTGACCGGCATCCGCTATAGATGCCAAACCGCCAAGAAATGTTACCAGCTTCACGATGCGATGACCTTCCTTATCCACACGACAGCCCCGCCAGCAGCAAGCGCGTATTAGGCGTCACGTGACGATCCGCACGCGCGCTTCAGCAAGCGACGGCCCGAGGTTCACTGCATATACCCATCGATGTGAATCTTGCCGGTCGCGAAATTAACGGTCCCATGACCCCAGACCTGTCGGGTGTTGACCCACGCGTAGTCCTCGGCGGCGGTGCCGAGACTTACGTTCTCATACAGGTCCGCGACCGGCTCATCCGGGCGCGGCATGGCCACACCATCGGCAGACAAGGCGATGCGTCGACCGTCCTCAGTCTCAATGGTAGCTCGAATATCAAGGTCGACGCGGCCGTCGGCGCGCATCCGCGCATAGTCGACGCCACGCACGCGCCCAGCCAGGCGGCCACTGGCGCGGCCCTCAAACGCGACGTCGATGCGAATCCCTTGCGGGGGGACCTGTGCTTCGCCCGAAAGAACCGCGTCCAGGCTCACACCGTAGTCCGTCATTCCCGTGACATCAAGATGGTACTCGTAGATCTTCTCGCCCCTCATTTGAGAACCTCCGCCTTGCTCATGGTTGGTGATGTCCGCCGCTTGAACACTTCTTGGTGAGGCCTAACTACAAATAGACAGCCTAGAGCTTGTGGATAACGCAGCATAATCTGCTGTCTAACATCAATTCGAGAAGTCTATGTGCGATCTGATCTGTTCCACGAAACTAGGGAGTTGTGCAGGAGCCGTCCAGGGAATCGGCGGCGTCTAGGCAGCGAGAATCACCGCCAAACCGTGAGCTTTACTCAACGAGCGATCCGAACGACGCGTGTCACCCGCCGGTCTCCACTAGAAAACGCGACCCGTATCCAGTTCTGCCCGCCATTTCGCTCTAACACCTCGGCGCCATCAATGTCGTGGATCTCTTCTCCATAAAGCGTCATATCGTACGTGCGCCCCGGCGCGCCCTCCACAGTCAGGAGCCACACATCGTCGCCGAACCGAAAATCCAGCACGCGCACGCCGTCGCTCTGCTGCCCGGGCTGGAGAGCAACCGTAGGCGGTTCGACGGCTAAACCGCCCTCCCAGCGAACTGAGACCGTGGCACTGTCGTTCGCGATCGGAAGGTCGACGTTCATCCACCCGTCGTGCGGACCTTGCTGCAAACTGGCCGGCCCGTATTCAGCGCCAGCGTCGAGTTGGACGTCTCTTGCGCCGAGTGGAACGGGCAGTACCAATGTGACGGTGACATTCGGACCGCTTCCGGCGATGGTTGCGGCAAACTCGCCGGGACGCTGTTCGAATGCGGCAGCGATACGCGTGTCGCCGACCCGTAGACCGCTCGCCGTAAAGCGATCCCAACGTGGCGGGAGCTGCGGCGCTAGCGTCGCACGCCCCTGCGGCGCGTCAGGATCCCAGCCGACGAGGCCGGCCATCAACGGTGTGACCAGCATCGAGGTGGCAAAGAACTGCTGTGGCACCGCGGCATCGAGCGGCCGATAGTACCTGCCGGACATGAGCTCGGGATGCCGCCCGCGTGACCAATCGAAGGTGAGTTGCGCCACGGCGTCCACCAGCGGGAAGCCGGCCCACGGACGCCTATAGCTGTACTGACCCCAGCTCACGAAACCCGTTACGAACGGCCACACCGCCCCGTTGTTGTAGTGCATGGGATCGTATAATGGGCTTCCCGTCGAGAGTATCCGCGCGCCCCAATCTGCCGAAATGGAATCCGCCGCCAGTTTCGTCAACGTGCTCTCTGCCCGGGGAGCGTCCAACAGCGCGAACGCCGCCGCAGTAGCCGGCCACACGGTCAAGTTGTCGTTGGTCTGACCGGACTGCAAAATGCCGAACGCGTGGTGTCCGTCTTCCTCTCGCCAGTAGCCGTCGTTGAGCGTGCTCGATGCACGGTCCCTGATGGATTCGGCTTCCATCGCCAACTGGTCATCCCCCATGTGCCACCCCATCTCGGTCACGGCCTCGAGTGCCTTGATCCACACGGCGGCGAGGTAGATGTCCTGGTGGATGCCTTCTCCCAACGCCCCGAGCTCGATTGCGCCCAGTCCCCCCGTGGTGTTCTCTATGATCCCGTCGCCGTCGGTTTCGGTGGTGAGGCACCACGCGTACGCCCTTTGCACGTTCGGCCAGTGAGCGGCAAGCCACCCGTTGTCACCACTAGCCCTCCAGTACCGCCACGCGGCCACGATCCAATACGGCGTCGTGTCGGCATGATAGTAGGTGTAGGGAAAGTCGGTGAACCACGGGATGTGGGCGGCTGACTGCGAGATCTCATGTGGGATCTTTCCGTCGTTCACACCGCCGCGCTGGTCCTGGTATTCGGCGAGGAAGCGAAGCCCCGCAGCAACCTCCTCCCAAAGCCCTGTCGCATCCATCGCGAACGAGTTGATGGCGGCATCACCGCCAAAGAACCAGCCGAACCCCGGTCGCGCGCTGCTGCCCGACGGCCCCCAGCCCGCCACCAGCCCGCAGCCGAGGTCGGGGTTGCACGTGAACTGCTCGGCGAGATTGACCTTCGCCCACTGGAACGCGAGATCAAGGCTGTCGTTCGGCGAGTCGATGGAGGTGGTCTCGTCGAGCAGTTTCGTCACGTGCGCCCGCTTATCCTCATAGAGCCGTGCGGCGTTTGCGATCAGTGCCCGGTATCGGCCAAGCACGGTATCCCGCGGCGCCATCGCCGCCGTGACCGCTATGGGAATGAACTCGTTCGCTGCTCGTGCAGTGTCCACCGGGATCACAAAACTGCTGGGAACATCGGGCTGGGCGTGCGCCGGGTGCGCCGATGCCGTGCTGGCCCACGGCGAGCCGATGACCCCGTTGTGCTGCCTAAGGCTCTCGGACTGGATGAATGCCCGTTCGTCGGCATCCCAAAAGGTGTACTGTCCGCCCAGAGAGCCCGGCCACGCGTACTGCAACACGCTCTTGAAGCTCACAATGATCTCGAGCGGCCGGAACGTCTGGACGTCGAGCAGCACGATGAGGCCCGGTTCCTTCACAGGTGCCAGGATGTGTTGCCTCACCGTGAACGTCGCGTGACTGTACACGATGGTGGTTAGCTCCGGCCGCACGACGACCGTTCGCGCGACATCCCGTCCGCGCACCGGCTCGACGTAATCCGGGATCTTGAAATCCAACAGGAAGTCGGTTCCCAGCTTGAGCGGATGCACCCACAGCTCGGCCTCCCCCGTTTCTTTACCGAGCCACGCCGCCGCCCGGCCGATCACGCCCAGGTATTGGTGCGGCCGCACATCACCACGCAACTCGATGGGAGAGGAAGCGATGGGAAACTGTGGAACGGCGAGCTGGGCAGCGCCAATGTCCGGCTGGGCGATGAGAAGCGAAGCAGCTACAAGCACTTCAAATGTTGTCTTCATTTCATGGCTTCTTCATGGTATTGGTCCGCTCCCCGCCCCAAACCCCAAACCCCAAGCCCCAAACCCCAAGCCCTAAGCCCCAAGCCCCAAGCCCCTCTTACCTCTCACCTCTCACCTTAGTACTACTTCCGCAAACGTCGCCGGATTCGCTGGATAGTTTCTCCGCGAGAGCGAGAACGCCCTGCGTGCGCCGACCACGACCGCCACGGTCAGACTGATCCTAAGTTCCCC
>JBDHDY010000368.1:0-3856 GCA_039591275.1 Gemmatimonadota bacterium
GCACGCTGTCGAGTGCGTGACGATTCCGGGACCAGGCGATCTCCGACATTCTCTTATCCTCCGCTGCGAGTGAGGCCGCCCCTCACATAATGTCTGCGTCCGGGCGTCGGCAAGTCACAGGAGGAGTAAGAGTGAGTACGCAGTTGCAAGGGAGAGAATGAGTCTTGTGGCGGCGATAGATCCGGCGTCCGATGGATTACGCCGGAATGGCAGCCCGAGACGGGATTGGCAGCGGCAGCACGCTTGCCGGATCTACAGCGTTGTCGCGAATCCGTGCTGAAGATTCCGCAGGTCGGTTCAGACCTCAGCTTCGAACGAGACTTCGAGCTGCCGGTGGGTCGGCTCTTGGACGACGCCAGTCACGTCGACGTCCAGCCGCGGCCTGCCATTGTCGTCCACTACGACGGAAACCAGAAGCATGCGTCCGCCTTCCAACGTCAGTCTCAACTGACGACAGTCGGAACGGATGACCGCATCACTCACAGCTTCTCCGCGGACTTGTTCGAGCGCCTCCGTGATTCGCAGGAGGTCTTTGTTAGATGCGACGACCATACTCGAAATGGATCCCATTGGAAGTGTATCCCAAGACGGCAGGGACGTAATAGTAGTCATAAGATAATCTCGTCGCTCATTCAACGGACAATACGATGCGACGTCGTTCGCCAACTCGCAAGAGTTGCGGGACCGCAACGCCACATTGACGGTGCACAGCAACACACAAGCGTCATTACGTTGTTGAATCGTGTGTGGAGAGTGTGTTGAAAGGCTGTTGAGTCCATCGCGCGCATCACGAAGGCACTCCAGGACACGTGCGAAATCAACAGACGCGTTGTGTTGAAAACCTGCATCCCCATGGCACCGCTATGTACTTTCATACGCCGAGCCGTGAATGGACACATGATAATGCAACAAGAATCGTGCTCAGCGCGCAAAAGTACGTTGTGATTTAGATCACATTTTCGCGTGACATAGATCACATTTGCGTGACGTAGATCACATTTTCGCGGCTACGGTGCCGCCGTAGCCACCCGACGCGCTAGCCGGTGACGGGTATCATGACTGCGCGCAGCCCGTCTGTAGCTCAACGAATGATACGGCAAGCCGTAAGAGTGGCGATTCGCTCTCCGTGGACGCGATCACGCGATCTGGAGAGCCTTGTAAAGGTTAACCAAAGCAAATCTGCCGCGTACCCAGGTCCTAGACGCCAATGAGGCCATCGGCAAGCGCGATGATGTTCCCGAGCTTCGTATCCACAACACTTGGGAGTAGCCTGCCCCAGATGTGTTGTTGAGTCCCACGACAACAAACCCAGTCTCAATCCATCCCGGCACCAAACAGATTGGGAGCCCGGTCAGCGTGACTGCGGTGACCGTAGCGGACAAGCAGTCTGACCCCTTCCCCGCTGGTACGAAACACATGCCGACGCTCACGGAGGGTTTCCCCTCCCCACAATGATTGCGAGGTCGCCGCCGACAATTTATACTACAGTGTAGTGTTTATAGGAGAGGTACTTGTGGGCAACTCGCTGGGTGAATTCGAGCAGTTGATCTTGCTGGCCCTGGTGCGCCTTGGCAGGGACGCCTACGGCGTGAGGATGCGTAAGGAGATCGAGGCCAGAACCGGCCGCGAGATCTCTGCAGGCGCCATCTACACCGCCCTGGAGCGGCTCGAGGGTCGTGGCTTCGTCTCATCGCAGCTCGGCGAGCCAACACCCGAGAGGGGCGGCCGTAGAAAGAAGTACTACCGACTCGAAGCAGCCGGTGCGGAGGCCCTGAAACGCTCTTACGAGGCCTTCTCCCAGATGACGAAGGGCCTTGGCCCCCGGCTCCATTCCCTCGCCGCCGACGCCGAACCCAAAGCATGACAGCGAACGGAACATGAACGCGCCCCACCCCCCAAGGGGATCCAGGCTCCTTCTACGGTTGCTACTCCGCGAGGAGCAAAGGGAGGTCATCCTCGGCGACCTCGACGAGGAGTACGCTGCAGACATCCTCCCACAACAAGGTCGAAAGGCCGCCAGGCGCTGGTACCGGCGGCAAGCCCTGGCGTCGATCGGCCATACCGTCCGGCGGACCATCGCCGGCCTGCAGCCGTGGAGGAGACCAAGCGGGGAAAGTGGCGGTCCACATCGAAGAGGACGAACCGCGGACGCGTTCTGGCAGGACATGCGGTTTGCGGCTCGAATCCTCAGAAGGCAGCCTGGTTGGGCAGGCGTCGCTATCCTCACGGTCGCCCTGGGGATTGCTGCAAACACGACCATCTTCGCAGTGGTCAGCACCGTGTTGCTCGAGCCCTTGCCCTACCGGGCTCCCGATCGGCTGGTGCTACTCTGGAATCGCACCAGCAGCTCGGATCTGGAGCGAGCACCTATTGCCGCGCCAGATGTCGCCGACTATCGAGAGCAGGCCGAGCTGTTCGAAGCTTTCGTTTTCTCGAGTCGCGGCTCAGAGGTTGCCTTGACCGGTGACGGACGTCCTGAGCAAATCACCTTGGCGGCGGTGACCTCCAACTTCTTCTCGATGCTCGGCGTGAATGCCGTCGTGGGCCGGACTTTTCGTCCCGGTGAAGGACTGATTGCACCGGAGGTGCTCCAGGATTCGACGATCACCCCACCCCCAAGCCCACTGGTCTTGAGCCACCAGTTGTGGCAGCAACGGTTCGGTGGAGACACCGCCGTGATCGGACAATCCTTGAGCATCAACGGCAATCCTGGGTTTGTTGTCGGTGTCCTCCCCGACCGCTTCGAATTCCTGGTGCCTCCCGATGCCGGGATCCTCAGTGACGTAGCTGCCTGGATGCCGATACGCGTGGAGTTGAGCCGGCTGCGGCGTGCCGACCGCTTGGGCGATCAGGACACAGACAACAGCGGAGCGGTGGTGGGCCGCCTCCGCGCCGGCGTCACGTTGCAGCAGGCTCGCGCAGAAATGGACGCCATCGCCGCCCGCCAGCGAGAGCGGGATCCGTTGCACCGGAGCGCAGGCACGCGGATCGAAGTGTACCCCATGCTGGAAGACGGCGTCAGGCACGTTCGGCTAACCATTCTCGCGCTGCTAGGAGCCGTAGGATTCGTGCTGCTCGTGGCGTGCATGAACGTAGCCAGCTTGTTGCTCGTGCGTGGCATGCATCGAGATCGTGAGTTGGCAGTCCGATCGGCTCTCGGTGCGGGTCGCTGGCGCCTTGCACGTCTGCTCGTCACCGAGAGCGGCTTTCTAGCATTCCTGGCGGGCGCCGCCGGGCTCCTAATGGCGCAGGGGAGCGTCGCCCTGCTCGTCAAGCTCGGGCCGGCGACGCTCCCCCGTTTGCACCAAGTGACCATTGATTGGCGGGTGGTGGCCTTCACCGTCGGGGCCACCGCGATCGCCGCAGTGTTGTTCGGCTCCCTGCCAGCCGTCACGGCTGCGAGGCGCGACCCGGGAACGGCCCTGAGACAGCGTGGTACAGACGCCCGAACTGCACGAGTGACGAGGTTGTTGAGCGGACTGGTAGTGGCCGAGGTCGCCCTTTCACTTGTGCTCTTCGTCAGCGCGGGACTCATGGTGAGAAGCTTCATCGAGCTTCAACGGGTTGACCCGGGCTTCGACAGAAATGGAGTGTTGGCGTTCAGCCTTAGTCTGCGAAGCCCCGACCGTTACCGGGGTCCAGCCGCGCGAAGCCAGCTCGTGCGCCAGCTCGATGAGCGCATCTCCGCGCTTCCCGGTGTGACCAGCGTCGGGGCTGTCGGGGCACTGCCCCTGAGCGGTCAGCGGTGGACGCAACCGTACGGATTGGAGGGAGAACCCCAAGAGGAGTGGAAGCGGAAGGAGGCTGATTTTCGGACAATTACATCCGGATATTTCGCGGCAATGGGGACTCGGGT
>JBDHDY010000369.1:0-3839 GCA_039591275.1 Gemmatimonadota bacterium
TCGAACTTACGGGTCTCCAAGGCGGAGTCGTCTTCTACCTCAGTCGCGCCGACAACCGGCTGATCAAGGTCGAGCCAATCGGACAACCGGTTGCGTTTGAGTTGGTCAATTGAAAATTGGAGATTGGGGCTTAGGGCGTTGGGCTTAGGGTAATGATGGAACGTCAGCCGCCAGCTGCGGCGACCTCTGAAGCCATATGACGGGTCAGGTTTGTTCAAACTGCGGGACTGATCTCGCAGACAAAGCGCGGTTCTGCTCGCATTGCGGAAGCACGGTGGGGCCGTCGCGCGTGCGTACTGTCGAGCGACTGCGGGATGCGCTCGGGGTGAACTACGAGATCATGGGCGAACTCGGACGCGGAGGGTTCTCGATTGTGTACCTGGTGGCAGACCAACTATCCCGCCGGTACCTGGCGGTCAAGGTGATGCGGCCCGAGCTAATGGCATCTCAGGTGGCCGTGGAACGCTTCCGCAGGGAGATCCGCTATGTCGCCAAGCTCAGGCATCCGAACATTCTCCCCGTCATGTTCGCCGCAGAGAAAGCCGACCTCGCGTATTACGCGATGCCACGCGTCCGTGGCCGGGCATTGAACGAAATCTTCAGGGACGGCCGGGTTGCGACCATCGAGGAGGCAATGCGCATTCTCAGCGATGTGGCGAGCGGGTTGGCATATGCTCACCGGAACGGCGTAATCCACCGTGACGTCAAACCATCTAACATCATGGTCGAGAAGACCGGTCGGTCTCTACTCGTGGATTTCGGCGTGGCCAAAGGCCTGGCGGCAGAGGCGGGGAGCCTGACCACCAGCGGCGAGATAATAGGCTCGCCGCAATACATGAGTCCTGAGCAAGTTGCGGCTGAGGAGCGGATCGATCGCCGCACGGACATCTACAGTTGGGGCGTAGTGGGGTACGAGTTACTTGTTGGCCAACCGCCGTTCACCGGACGAACTGCGCAAGAAATTGTCTACAACCAACGCAATCAGACGCCGCCGGATCTGCGTGCAGTCGTACCAGATGCGCCTGACGCCCTGATAGACACCATCAAGCGCTCAATGGAGAGAGACCCTCCTAACCGTTGGCAGAGCATGGAGGAAGTGCTGCGCCAGTTGCAGAGCGGTGCGCAGGCGGTAGGGCGGTAAGGCCCCACCTCTCACCACCACACCGGGCGGGCAGGCGGGCAGGCGGGCAGGCGGGCAGGCGGGCAGGCGGGCAGGCGGGCAGGCGGGCAGGCGGGCCAGAGATTAATTGATTTGGATTCGTTGGGCCACTCAGGAGGAAGTGTTACGGAAGTCTGAGAGTGATGCAGCGTTGAGGTAACGACAATAAGAAAGCGGGCAAATCAGCCCGCCTCTCTCTTTCACTATCGTCGTTTCCTGCGACGCTAACCGAAGCCATCCCGCCGAATCACGGCCCGCCTGTCCGCCGGCCCGCCCGGTAGGGCTGGGCGGTGCGGTGCGGTGCCCTACCCCGCCACCATCTCCAACGGATACACCGAGATCTTCTGCCGCTTCTTGTCCTTGGGCTCGAACTTCACCACGCCGTCGATCAACGCGAAGAGCGTGTCGTCTCTGCCGCGCCTGACATTGTTCCCGGGATGGAATTTCGTGCCCCGTTGCCTGACGAGGATGTTCCCCGCCCTCACCGGCTGACCTCCGAAGCGCTTGACACCGAGGTACTGGGGATTGGAATCGCGTCCGTTGCGGCTTGAGCCTACGCCTTTCTTATGAGCCATTGGAACCTCACCCGACCTTCAAGCCGGTGATCATGATCTCAGTGAACTTCTGACGGTGACCCGTCTTGCGGCGGTAGTTCTTGCGGCGCTTGAAGCGGAACACATGGATCTTCTTCTCCTGCCCGTGGCCCACCACTTCCGCTGTTACCTTGGCACCCTTCACCACCGGCTGCCCTGCCTTCACCTTCTGGCCGTCACTCGAGAGGAGAATCTCGTCAAACGTGAGCTTGGCCCCTGGCTCCGCCTCTTCCATCAGCGGAATCCTGATGGTGCGACCCTCCTCGGCCAAGAACTGCTGCCCGCCCGTCCTGAAAATCGCGTATGTCATAAGCAGGTAAACATAGATGGGGCACCGGGTTGGGTCAATGGGCGGGGAGGGAGTAGGGTGTAGGGTGTAGGGTGTAGGGTGTGGGGTGTGGGGTGTGGGGTGTGGGGTGACCCAGGCACGCTGATGGGCGTGGCTACTGTCAAGGGCGAATCCGCCTCAACCCTACCCCCAGGGGTGGAGGGGAGCGGCCGGGGGACACCCTAAACCCTTGGGCCCAGGGCGGGGCGGCTGTGGGGACACCCTGGTGACGGGTGGGGCTGTGGGGCCTAGGCCACCGCGTACTTTTGCGTCACATCCCGGCCCGCCGGCTGAGCCATCAGGCGGAATTCGTCGATCCCGATCGTGGGGTCGTCCCGCAGCTCGACGTCGATCTTGGTCGTTTTACGAAGGCGGGTCATGAAATCGGGCTCATCCTCCATGAGGTATAGCGCTACCTCCGGATGGAGCCGCACGAGCATCTGCCTCTCTTTGTCCTCGTGAGCCACCCGCCGGAGGGTGCGCGCCAGTCGCCGAACCACCACGTCGGGCCGGAAGACTCTCCCAGATCCGCTGCATCCGGGGCAGATGCTGGTCATCGTGTCGCGGAGCGACGGCCGTACCCTCTGCCTGGTCATTTCGATGAGGCCCAGGTCAGAGACCTGAAACACCCTCGTCCTGGCTCGGTCTCTCGACAGATTGCTCTTGAGCTCGTTGAACACTCTGTCCCGATTGGCCTGAATCTCCATATCGATGAAATCGATGACGATGATCCCGCCAATGTCCCGCAACCGCAGCTGGCGAGCGATCTCCCGGGCAGCCTCGAGGTTTGTCCTCAGGATGGTCTTCTCGGGATCCTTCTTGCCTGTGTAGCGCCCCGTGTTCACGTCGATGGAGACGAGCGCTTCGGTCTGCTCGATGACGGCGTAGCCTCCTGAGGGCAGATCGATCCGCCCCTGGAAGAGGGCCCGCACCTGCTCCTCGATGTCGAACTTGTCGAACAGCGGTCTCGAATCCCGGTAGAGATGGACCTGTTTCATCTGGTCCGGGTCGACCTGTTTCAGGTATTTCTTGATCTCGTTGTGGACCGTCCGGGAGTCGACCCACAGGCTGTCCACCTTGTCGCCCAGGAGATCGCGGATGATACCCCGCGTGAGCGACGCCTCCTCCTGAACCAGGGCCGGAGGATCGACGGACGCCTTCTTGCGTTGAATGCGCCTCCACAACGCCAGGAGGGACTTGAGCTCCCGCTTGATGAGTTCCTCGGTGAGTTCTTCGGCCACCGTGCGGACAATCACCCCACCCGACTTCTTGGGGAGGAGACCTCGCACCATGGCTCGAAGCCTCGCCCGTTCCTCACGAGACTCTATCTTGCGGCTGACCCCGATCTTTGAGGCGTCCGGCAAGTACACCAGGAACCGGCCCGGCAACGAGATCTGCGCCGATACCCTCGGCCCTTTGGTGCTGATCGGTTCCTTGGTTACCTGAACGAGGATCTTCTGACCGCGGGAGAGATGATCCTGTACGCTGGGGAGCCGGCGGTCGTCACGGGAGTTGCGTCCCCCGTTTCCGTTCCGTTCGTCGTCTTCGAACTCGGCCTCATCCGGCTCGACGAGATCCGACGCGTGCAAAAACGCGCTCTTTTCGAGGCCGATGTCGACAAACGCGGCTTGCATTCCGGGCAGAACCGCTTCCACACGCCCGAAATAAATGTTGCCTACGCTTCGCTGTGAATCAGGTCGATCGACTAAGAGTTCTGCGAGCCGATCATCCTCCAAAATCGCCACGCGCGTTTCGCGCG
>JBDHDY010000370.1:0-4276 GCA_039591275.1 Gemmatimonadota bacterium
GTGGCGAAGGCCCAGTGCCACCCGACAGCGTCCACCAGAACGGGAATGAGGCGGATTGAAGCTAGGGTGAGCAGGAACCCCATCATGGTCTGGGTCGTGAGGAGCGTTCCCATGTACTCCCCCTCACCGAGCTCACTCACCGACGTTGAAAACTGCGCGGAGTCGGCAACAATGGCAAAGCCCCAGACGAGGGCGAGGATGGTTACAATGGTCGGGTGCCCGTTGACGAACAGCCCGATGATCAACGCGCAGCTTCCGCTGATGACCATGCTTGCGATCGTCGTACGCGCGCGCCCCCACCGATCTGCCAACTGGCCCGCGAGGAGGCTCCCTGGGCCGCCCAGGGCGATGGCGGCAAACGCACCGAAGGCGGCCAGGCGCTCGGGTCCGAACGTTCCGAGGAGGGGCCCATCGGAATTTGAGCGGTATGCTTCAATAAGGAATAGCGGAATCCATGTCCACATTGCGTACAGTTCCCACATGTGGCCCAGATATCCGAAATTCGCGAGGCGCAGGCCACGTTCCCGCAGAGAACGTCCCATGTAGCTCCAGCGGAACTTGGGAGCCGGGGCGCGATAAGGGCCAAGGCCTCCGAAACGCCAAGCGATGATTCCGCCGACGGCGGCGAGCGCCGACGCCATCAGCATCACCGGTTCCCATTGCGATATCCCGCCCAGGCCCCTTATGAAATGCGGTGACGCAGAACCGATGGTGAGCGCTCCAACGAGGAGGCCGAGTCCCAACCCTCGATCTTCCTTCGTCCAGGTCGCCATGATCTTCATGCCCACCGGATAAACGGCGGCTAGCGTCATGCCCGTGCCGAACCGGAGAGCAATGGCGATCGGCAGCCCATCGGCCATTAGCGGGATCAGCGCGTTGAGTCCTGCGCCGGCGAGTGCGCCTGCTGCGACGACTTTTCGCGGCGCCCAAATGTCAGCCACATTGAAGAGCGCGGATAGGAGCGCTCCTACCACAAAGCCGATCTGCACCGACATCGTGAGCCAAGCCGCGTCGCCGGTGGTCAAGTGCCACTCGTCGATCAACACGGGAGTCACCGCCGACGCCGAGAACCACAGGCCCATCGCGAACAGCTCCGCCAACGACAAAAGCAGGAGTGTTCGCCATTTGAGGGTACCACCCCCGGCCTCCGCCCCGGGCGGTCTGGCCCTTCGAGAGGGACGCCTGCCGCCGTCCTGAGGAGCCCTGCGAAGCAGGGCGTCTCGAAGGGCGGCGCCCTCCTCCTCAGGGCCGGCGGGCCGGCGGTCAGGCGGTCCGTTCATCCAAGTCCAGCTATAATCGATCTGCAGAGACCGGTGTGTGTATTCGTCATTTGTGACCGCAAGCCTTCCTTCTACGAGCCCTGAGCTTCCGTCCGGGGTGTTGTTCCCTATGCCCAAGCCCCAAGCCCAAAGCCCCAAGCCCTAAGCCCTAAGACCCCTGCACCCTACACCCTACACTCTACACCCTTCTCCCTTCTCCCTTCTCCCTATCTAAACCCCGTCATCTGAATCCCTCTTACGAAATACCGCTGGGTGAACAGGAACAGCAACAGGATCGGCAGCACCGCCGCGACTGCCGCCGCCATCTGATACGGCCAGTGGGTGGCGTATGTGCCGTGGAACGAGGCGATGCCAACCTCCACGGTTCGCATCTCGAGCGACCTAGTGGCTATGAGGGGCCACAGGAGATTCTTCCAGGCGTCGATGAACGCAAACAAGCCGAGTGTGGCGAGGGCAGGCTTGGCGAGCGGCACGGAGATCGTCCAGAAGATGCGCCACGGTCCGGCGCCGTCCATGCGCGCCGCGTCCTCCAGTTCGTTGGGAATCGTGCGGAAATACTGTCGCATGAGGAACACTCCCCATACGGAGACGAGTTCAGTGCTGGCAAGGCCTGCGTAGGTGTCCACCCATTCGAGGCCGTCGATCAACAGAAAACGTGGGATGAGCACCACGACGGCCGGTACCATCATCGTGGACAGGTACAGCATGAACAGTCGTTCGCGGCCCCGGAATTGGAGCTTGGCGAAAGCGTATCCGGCGGTCGCCGAGGTGAAGAGCTGGCCTGCGACGACGAGGCCGGCAAAGATGGCCGAGTTCAGGAAATAGCGGGCAAATGGTTGTGCCGTGAGAGCGCCGGGGTAGTTGTCCCATTGGGGTGTTGCGGGAAGCAGGCGCGGTGGAAAGCGGAACACCTCGAGCTCGTCCATTAGACTCGTGGACAGCATCCACAGGAACGGCACCGCCATGCTGAGGGCCAGGAGTGCCGTGACCACCCAAACGGCGGGAGCCAAGGGGCTGCGTTTCTTCCCGTTCACGCTGTCGCCCCTTCTCGACGCCGTTCGAGGGTGCGGAACTGCAGCCATGTGGCGACGAAGATGATGAGGAAGAGCACCCAGCTCATCGCGGCGGCATCGCCGAAACGGAGGAACTCCCACGCCTCTTGGTAGATATGGTACACCGCCACGTCGGTCGAGCGCAGCGGCCCGCCTTCGGTCATGACGTACACGGCGCCGAACACTTGGAATGATCCGATGACGGATGTGATCAACACGAAAAAGAGAGTATGCCGCAAGCCGGGGAGCGTGATGTGAACGAATCGTTGCCACCGGCCGGCACCGTCAATCCTTGCGGCATCATAGTAATCCTGTGGGATGGCATTGAGACCGGCCTGGAACAACACCATCTGGTAACCGACTACCAGCCAGATAGACATGATCATGATGGCCAGCAACGCGGTTGTGGGAGAGGTGAGCCACGGCACCGGTCCGATGCCGAACCGGGTGAGTACCCAGTTGATCAAGCCGAACTCGTCGTTCAGCATCCACTGCCACACCACTGCAATGGCAACGAGGCTCGTAATACTCGGCAGGAACAACATGGCCCGCAGAGCGATGACGCCGCGCACTCTCCGATGCACGAGCAGGGCGAGGCCCAGGGCAACCGCCATCGATACCGGCACGTGCAAGGTGAACACGGCGGTGTTTTTGACGGCGTTCCAGAACTCGGCATTCCCGAACAGCCTCACATAGTTCTCCAGCCCCACGAACGGCTTCGCCACGTCCACCAAGCTCCAGCGGTGAAGCGACAGCCATGCGGCAAAGACGAGTGGGCCCAGTGTGAAGATTGCCAGATGAACGAGCGACGGTGCCATGAACGACCAAGCGACCGCGTTGTGGCGCAGCGTGCGTGGCCGGTCTGCAAGTTGCGCCAGGGATGTGGGAAGCAGGGTCACGAGCAACCCGAGTGACCCGATCACGAACAGCCATGGGCCAGGACCCTCCGTGTGCTCGTACGGAACCATGACGAGGCGAACGCGATCCACGTCAGTGATGGCGTACGACACGCGGTCTGCCATGGCCCGCGAGGGGACAGGCTGAGTGATCCGCGCAAGATCTTCGGTCGGCGCAGTGGGAAGCGTCGAAAACTGAACGGAGCCTTCGTCGGAGAACAGAAGATACGAGAGTCCGGTGAACCGTACGATCTCACCGGGGCGTTCTATTGCGGTCTCGAAATCCTGAATCTCTCCGAGCGCAAGCGAACCGATGCGCATGCGCTCATCAGTCAGTGAGGCGAGTTGCGTTGATGCCCAGCGCCCTGCAATCGCCAACGGCAAGACAACGAGCACGAGCCCGCTAACCGCGGTGACCACAGTGAACGGCGGGCTGCGCCGGCCGGCTGCTCCTCTGATCCATCCCACAGCGAGCGGGACGAGGAGCAACAATGACATGCCCGCCGTGACGATCAAGTAGACAGGCAGTGCGACGCTGCGCCCCGGCGCCGGTGTGACGCGCACGAGCCCCACGGTGAACCACTGCTCCGCATCGTACACGGCTCCGGTCCGTCGAGCACAACCGCCTCGTCAACCGTGGGATGGAGATCCAGTGATACAAGGCTCCAACGGTCTTCGAGGATACGAGTGAGGTTCGAGAGATCGTCGGTTCCCCTCAGCAACTCGGCGGCGATTTTTGTTTCCGCCTGCAGTAACTGTTCGAAACTGCTGACGACAGCGCTGCGCGCGAGTGCGAGCCCGAGCAGAATGGCGGAGGCGACGGGAAGGTAGGCAAGTGCCGCCAACGTCTGCTCGCGGGACATGCGAGGGAGTGAAGCCATCAGCGGGCGATCACCTGGTCGATGGCTGCGGCCACCTCCGCGGCAGCCGTCTTCAGATCGTCGCCCCGCAGAAGGTGGCGGTCCATGATGTCGTTGGACATCTCCTCGATTTCGTGGAAGTCCATCACGACGGCACCCCACGGCATCCGCGCACCGCCAACGAGGCG
>JBDHDY010000371.1:0-3829 GCA_039591275.1 Gemmatimonadota bacterium
CCTCGTCTCAGGTGCCACCGACCCACCAGGGAGGGCGTGTGACCGGAAAACCCGAAGTTTTCTCGTCCCGTTTGCTGATGATATTCGCCATGCTGGGCATGGCAGTCGGTACCGGCAACATTTGGCGTTTTCCACGAATCGCGGCGCAAAACGGCGGTGGCGAGTTTCTCGTGGCCTGGGTCGCGTTTTTGTTTCTGTGGTCGATCCCCCTCATTCTCGTCGAGTTCGGGATGGGCCGGAAGACCAGGGGCGGGCCGGTCAAAGCATTCATACAGTTGCTCGGGCCGCGGTGGGCCTGGATGGGGGCGTTCATCGCGTTCGTAGCTTCCGCGATCATGTTCTACTACTCCGTCGTTGCGGGGTGGACGATCCGATACCTCGTTGCCTCGCTGGTGGGCGAGATTCCGGGAGGTGTGCCGGGAGCCTTCTGGGAATCCTATACGACGTCATTCTGGCCAGTGTTGACGCACGGGGTGGCGATCGGCCTCGGGGTCGTGGTCGTGTCACGTGGCGTAAGGGCCATTGAGAAGGTGGCAAAGGTGCTCATGCCATCGCTCTTGGTCTTGGTAGTGATTCTCGCTGGTCGCGCGGTCACGCTGCCGGGCGCATCAGACGGGCTCTCTTATCTCTTTTCTGTTGACCTAGGCGCACTGGCCAACGCCGAGATCTGGATCCAGGCGTTGACGCAAAACGCGTGGGACACGGGCGCGGGATGGGGTCTCGTGCTGTGCTACGCGGCGTATCTCCGCCAGCAGGAGGACACCGCGTTGAACGCGTTCATCGTACCGACCGCGAACAACATGGTGTCTCTGTTCGCTGGCGTCATGGTCCTGTGCACTGTGTTTTCCGTGGTGCCGCAACTCGTAGCAAACCTCCAGGCCGATCCGAATGCGCTAAGCGCCTACCCCGAGCTGTCAGCGGCCATCCAGTCGGGCGAGAGTCTCTCACCTGAGCTCATGCAGTCCACGATCTTCGGCGCCGGCAATGAGGGTCTGACGTTCGTGTGGATGCCGCAGCTCTTTGCGCGGCTTCCGTTCGGCGGTTTCTTCATGGTGCTGTTCTTCTTGGCCCTTGCGTTCGCCGCGTTCACCAGCCTCATGGCGATGCTGGAACTTGCGACCCGCGTGCTCGTGGACGCGGGTGTGGAGCGCCCGCGGGCGATCCGGATCGTCGGCGTTGCGGGCTTTGCGTTAGGGCTTCCGTCAGCCATATCGCTCCAAGTGCTCCATAATCAAGATTGGGTCTGGGCGGTGGCGCTGATGCTCTCCGGGTTCTTTTTCGCGATCGCGGTGATTGGGTCAGGCGTCAAGAAGTTCCGCGAAGAGCAGTTGAACCACGAGCACTCAGACATTCGAGTGGGAAAATGGTGGGATGTCGTGATCACGTTCGTCGTTCCCATCGAAGCACTGTTTCTCATCGGATGGTTTTTGGTGCAGTCCTGGAACACAGCGCGTGAGGGCTGGCTCAATCCGTTTGGTGTCGACAATGTTGGAACCGTGCTCGCGCAATTCGCCGTCGTGCTGGTCGGGCTTCTGTTGCTGAATCGCTGGCTTGCCTCCCGCACCGAGGGAGCCCGCGAAGGCTGAGTCAGGACATCAAGGCGCTTACGCGGCAAGTGCAGTGAATTATCTTCTGTCATGGGCCGGGTAGCTCCCTTTCCCAATCCCTTGGCGACCGTTCCATGAGAGGCAGTTGTTTCGCATGATTCATGAGATGATTACCTCCCTTCCACCTGGTGAGGTGCTGCAACGCGCCAAGAGCTTCTTCGCGGAGCGGGTTCCTCAATACGGTGTCTTTCTCGAGCGAGAGAGCAGCACGCACGCCTCGTTTCGCGGGCAGGGTGGTGAAGAGATCGCACTTGCGGCCCTGCAAAGTCCGCAAGGTGCCCGAGTCCGGGCGTCGTCACTACTGTTCGACCAAGCCATCGGGAGATTTTTCACGACGCTTCCCGCCGTCGGCGAGGAGCAGAACACCGCGTGACGGTAGACGTGAAAGCAACGCTGCGTGTGTGCGTCGCCGATGCGTGGGACACTGTGTCCCTCGGCGTAACGCCGTCTCACACCGTTCGGCGGGTGAAAGCGGAAGGCTTAGCAGCCGCGGGAAGAGGGAGCGTCGACCCTGAGCTGTATGAGGTCAAATATCATGGTGCACTGGTGCTGGACGAAGGCGCAACACTCGAGAGCCTCAACATCCCTGACGGTGCACCGATTATCATCCTGCGGGCGCGGCGGCAGCCGGTTCGCTGAGGTACGGGCAACGGTCTCCGGCACGTGCCAGCTCGTACGGTGACCGCAGCTCGACATGCACTCTGATCCCAAGTCCCTGCGCCAACCGGGCCGCCTCATTACGACGGTCGCGGTGGGGTTTCTCTTGCTGGACGCCGTACTGTTATTCCTGGCAGGTCTTTGGTCCGGCCGGCCGGTCCTCATGTTGTGGGGTGTCGGTTTCGGCGCAGCGGCGGTCATCGTCTTTCTATCATGGGGATGGTACCGCCGGCACCTGAAAGAGCTGCGCGCCGATATCAGATCGAGCGTTCAGGATCTCGAGCAGCTCAAACGTGAGTTTTCAGACCGGAAAGATGTATAGCACCGGTTTTCGCAGGCACGACTCCGGTTGGCTGCACGCGCAAATGCGCGTTTGAACCCCGCTCCACCTCCTCGCTAATGCCCGTCAGCGTCATCTGGCACCCATCAACCCTGGAGCACAACGCCGGCCCCGAGCATCCGGAGCGTCCCGAAAGGCTTCACGCGGTGCTCGCCGAACTGCGTTCGCCCGCTTTTGCTGATACAGTCGTTTGGCGCGAGGCGGAGGCTGCTGAAACCGCCGAGCTGGTACGCGTTCACCCGCCAGGGTATCTGGAGATGCTGGCCGGCTTGGCGAACCGCGGCGGGGAGCGGCTGGACGAAGACACCGTAATGAACGCCGCTAGCTACGATGCGGCTCTCCACGCTGCCGGAGCCGCTATCGAGGTCGCGCGCAGGGCCCTGAGTGGGGAGGCAGCGTTTGCGCCGGTGCGCCCACCCGGACACCACGCGCTTGCCGAGAGGGCGATGGGTTTCTGTCTCATCAACAACGTGGTCGTGGCAGCGAGGGCGGCTCTGGAAGACTTGGGTGCCGGAGCCATCCTCATCATCGATTGCGACGTGCACCACGGCAACGGGACGCAGGCTCTTGTTGAAGCGGACCGCCGCATTCGGTACGTATCCCTGCATCAATGGCCGCTCTACCCAGGCACAGGCCAAGCTCACGAGCGCGGAGTAGGTAACGTCTTCAACGTACCTCTGCCTCCCGGGCTCCCCCGGGAGGAGTATGTCCGCTCTCTCGATAACGCTGTGGAGCGGGCGGTGGACGGATGGAGCCCAGATTTGATTCTCGTCTCGGCGGGATTCGACGCCATGGCCGGCGATCCCTTGGCAGGTTTCACACTCGAGCCTGAGGATTACGGTGTGTGGACGCGGAACTGGTTGACTCTCGGGGCACCCATTGGGGCGGTGATGGAGGGTGGATATACGCCGGACCGCATCCGACTGGCCGCCGGCGAATTGGTGCGAGCGTTGGCATGACGCCCGCGGCGTGTAGACCCATGCATACGACGACCTGGTTATTGTGGTGACGACGAGGGAAGGGTGACAGCTCTCCCCACGACCTGCTCTGTATCGCTACCGATCCCGAGTCCGGAACCCTACGACTACGAGATCCCGCGTGCTCTAGCCGACCGGATTGTGCCGGGAGCGCGGGTCGTAGTCCCGGTGCGGTCACGCGAGCTCGTGGGAGTTGTGGTCGACGTGCACAGCCGTGCGACGGACGAGCTGAAGCCCATTCTCCTGGC
>JBDHDY010000372.1:0-3818 GCA_039591275.1 Gemmatimonadota bacterium
GGCGCGAGCCCCACCTGAGTGCTCTTCGTGAGCACTCGCGGTTCAGGCGACTCAACCAACTGATAGCACCGGCCACCTTTGCCGTGGCTGATCTCACGAAGCTCGAATCGATCGTTCCGTCGGTGGAACGCGGGAAGACGGACTACTGTCCGCATAAATCGACGCAACTTTGCCTTGGTCAATCCCTTTCGAGCGCACGGAAGAGGAGTGGTGCAATGACATCGCCTGAGACCGTCCCAATCGCCAGTTCGAGCAAGCCGGACCGCAAGCCCCACGATGACGAAGTTGACATCTTCGGGCTCACGCACGTTGGAAAGGTGCGGAAGGTCAATCAAGATCACTTCATGATCTGCTCCTTGCACAAGCAAATGAAGATCCACCACACGAGCCTACCTCGCATGGACGAGCTTCCGTTCGAGCCCGAGCATCTGGCGACGTTCGCAATGGTTGCTGATGGGGTCGGCAGCGGTTGGGGTGGCGAAGAGGCGAGCCGGCTGGCAGTCGCGACGGTATCACAATACGTGGCAGAGAGCATGCGCTGTTACTACACGGAGGATGCGACGAAGGAGCAGTTCTCAGAAGCGCTCGAGGAGGCGGCGATGCAATGCCACGCCAGTGTGATGGAGCGAGCGAAGGAAAATCCTGACCAGCGCGGCATGGCGACCACGCTCACGCTCTGGATAGGCGTGTGGCCCCGGTCCTATCTGCTCCAGGTTGGGGACAGTCGTGCTTATGCGTTCCACAACGGCAGGCTGACTCAGATCTCGCGTGACCAAACGATGGCTGAGGAGTTGATCGATCAAGGCGTGCTCACGAGGACGGGAGCCCACGAGACCCGCTGGGCCAACGTGCTGTCAAGCGCCATCGGAGGGTCGCAGGCCGCACCGGTCGTGACGAGTCTAGATCTTGCATGGCACAATGTGGGTCTCTTATGCAGTGACGGTCTCACCAAGCACGTTTCCGACAAGCAAATCGGCGAGCGGCTCCGCACCATGACATCGGCGAAGCAGGTCTGTGAGGATCTGCTCCAGGATGCGCTAGACGGAGGCGGTAGCGACAACATCACGATTGTCGTCGCACGGGCGGTACCGAAGGAGGGTCCGTAATCGCAACGCGAGAAGACTTCGGAACGGTCGAGTCGGAATACTACCCGATCCTCATAAGCACGCGCTGCAGGCCGTCCTCTGCGCGCCTGCGCCATGTGGTCACTTCTGCACCCCCTCGTCTCCACAACGCTGCCGCCTGACTGTATCGCAGCGCCGCTTCGGTGAGATCGCCGCTCGCTTCAGCGATGCCGCCAAGCTCCAGCGCCGACCGGGCGGTGTAGAAGCCCGCCCAGTTGTACGGCGGCACGAAGGACCGGTAGAGGCTGGCTGCCTCGTCCGTCTTGCGTAGGGTTTGCAGGATCTCGGCCAAGTGGAAACGCATGCCTGGCTCGGGATGCGTTTCCAGCACGTTGTGGGAGTGGACAGTCCACAGGTCGAATGCTCGTCGTGCCTCTCGCTCTGCCGTAGCCAAATCACCGCGTCGCACGGCTAGCCGGGCTTCAATGTCTGCGCTTAGGGAAGCCGTCCAATCCCACGGCGTGTCTCCTTGCGGTAGGGCCGCGAGCGCCCGTTGCCATACCCTTGCCTCCGCCGTGTCACCTACCGTTGCGTAGTAACTCGCCACAGCCCAACCCGTGCCCCACACCCAACGGCTGTCGAGGAGCTCCTCGAGTGAGTCGACAGGCGCATAGAACTCCAGCTCTCTAACCGCGCGCGCCGTGGCGCTGGAGTCGCCCACTCCCGCGAGTAACGTCGCGACGAAGTACCCGTTCACCGAGGGCCGGATCCGGTCGAGCCATCCCGTTCTCACCAGAGAATCGTTGGCGGTCACGCGGCCTTCTCCGAACCAGAGCTGGGTGCGCGCGCCCATCCCGACACGCTGGTGCATGACCGGCATCGAGTCTACCATCAACTCATCGAGGAAGCGCTCGGCCACATCGGGCTGAGTTGAGCGCAGGTCCCGCAGCACTGTAGTCACCACGGGAATCGGCTGATTGGCCAACGAGCGGAGAATGGAATCTTGAAACGGGCCAGTCGCCCGAAGGGTGCGGATCGCACCGAGGGTACCGGTGACGTAGGCACTCGTGGTGTCGCCGGCCGCCAATCTGGGAACGATCTGGTCGAGACGGTCGTCATCGCCCTCCCACGCGGCGATGCGTGCGAGGGTAGCAAAGGTCGACGCTTCTGTAGAATCTACGATGGCGATCCGCTCGTAGGCGGCCGTTACGTCCGTGATCCCCTTGTCTAGCTGCCAACCGTGCAGCAGGTAAGTGTAGGCGAGGCCGGATAGAGCATCGAAATCAAGGGGATCCATTTCGAGAATGCGCCCGAAGAGCGTCGCCGCCCCTAGGCCGTCCGTGTCGTCCAGCGCCCTGTTGGCCTCCACCCTGAGCCGATTTCGCTCCGAGAGGCGGTGCCGGTAGTCCATCGCCCGCTCGATGAGTTCCCGTAATCCGGTGAACGGTTGCGCGTTCTGAAACAGCACCGACGATCGGATGGAAAACTGCTCCAGATATGCCAACGCGAACGTCGAGTCGAGGGACACTGCGCGCTCCACGGCGGCTTCGGCTTCACTGAAGCGGCCCCTGTGACTGAGACTCTTCGCATCAAGGTACGCCTTGAGAGCATCTATGTTCTCGGTGGCCAAAGCCTCGACCACGGGGACGGACGGCAGCGAATCCCGCTCCCAGACCTCTGACACGAGATCGAGTGCGAGCCGATTGACTGCTGCGCCCAGGCTGTCGGTCGACACAGCCGAACGGAAGCTGTTTCGCAAGGCGCCAGCAGCATCGTACAGCCGGACCGACACCACGAGCCTGCCGGCGGCTGAAGTTACTGATCCCAGCACGACGTTCGAGGCGGAGACCCGATCGACAAGGGCCAGGGCTTCGTCGAGATCAGGCACCCGGAGCAGGTCTCTTCCGCGTCCGCGGAGCGATCTCCAAATGGTCCCCGGGTCCGCCACGTTCACACCTACTGTACCGTCGAGAGTCGCGGCGAGAAGGTCTGCGATGCCCTCACCTAGTGCACTTGCATCCCCGCTCGCGCGGAAGGGCAGGATAACCAGGCTCGCCGGTTCTTCACTGGCGCGGGCGAGAGGCGGGCCCCACAGAATCCAGCCGAACAATGCGAGCGTCACGGCAAAGGCAGCGCCCCCGACGGCTAAAGCATGTTTGAGCGGAATCTGCCGGCTGAGACCCCGCATCTTCTCGAGCGAGGCGCGGATCCGCCGGCCGCTCGCCCTGGTCCTGAGCGCTTGGGCGAGCTGCTCTGCTGTCTGATATCGGTCGGCTGGAGTTGGATCCAGGGCCCGGCGGAGAACGGCGTCGAACTCTGGTGTGACGTTGGTGCGAATCGATGCCAGGGGCCGCACCTCTGCCTCGAGTTGCCTTGCGAGAATCGCTTTCGGCGTGGGTCCTGTATACGGTGGCTCACCGCCGAGCATCTCGTACACGACGCATGCTAGTGCGTAGAGGTCGCTTCGCCCGTCGACCGGACTGCCGCTAGCCTGTTCGGGGCTCATGTACGACGGTGTTCCCACGGCGATCCCCGAGGTGGTAATCACCTGGTCTCCCGCTGTGTCGACCACCCGCGCAACCCCGAAGTCAGCGAGGATTGCACCGCCCGGGGACAACAGGATGTTTTCGGGCTTGATGTCCCGATGTACGATGCCGTGGCTGTGGGCGTAGCTCAAGGCGCCCGCAATTTCCCGGGTGATTTGCATCGCATCCTGCATCGGGAGTTGCGTCTCGCGGTCGAGGCGATCACGCA
>JBDHDY010000373.1:0-5360 GCA_039591275.1 Gemmatimonadota bacterium
CGAACATCCCGGTCGCTGATCACCCCTACCAACCCGTCCGTGGAGACCACCGGAATGTGGCGGATGCGATGTTCCGCCATTACCCGGTAGACCTCTCGGAGAGGCTCCTTTGGCTCTACCACCACAGGTGCCGAGCTCATGATTTTCGTAATGGTCATCATAAGCACACCTCCGAGTCATTGGTCGCCAGCCATGTTCACGGTTCAGGGTTGAGGGTTCAGAGCCTAGAGTTTAGAGTCCAACGTCGAGGATCCAACACCCAAACCCCTGACTGCTGATTGCTGACAGCCGTTTTCGTCGGTCATCGGTCATCGGTCATCGACACAGGGCACGGCGCCTGCTGCAGGACCTGGTCGGTCACGCTCCCCAAAAGGACCCGCGGCAGGCCGGTAAACCCACGCGTCCCCATGACGATACAGCCTGCACGTATCTCTCCGGCCACGTGATCGATCTCGGCAGAATCCACGCCGGTGACAAGGAAACAATCAATCTGCTCCGGGCCGAGACCCAACCTCTCAGTCAACGCCTGTAATTGAGTCTCGGCATGGCGGCGGAGTGCCAGCGCTGCCTGCCGTGTTGCCTCCGGGTCCTCCTCCCCCTTGCGGGGCACCACCTCGGACAGGACATGGATGAGCGAGAGGCGGACCCCCAGTTTTCGCGAGAGATGCGCAGCGGCCCGGGCCGCATGGGCGGCCCCCTCGGAAAAGTCCACCGGAGCCAGGAGCGGACCAATTTCTGCTGCGGCTTTCTCAAATTTCCGGACGACGGCCACCGGAAAGGGGGCACTCTTGTACAGGCTCTCCGCAACACTTCCCAGCAGCACCCGAGTCAGCCCTCTCTTGCCATGGGTTCCTACCACGAGCATGTCAGCTCCGATCTCGCGTCTCACGCCGACGATGGCCTCGACGGGGTCACCGACCTCTAGACGTGTGGTCCCCTGCACCCCGCACTCCGCAGCCGTCGCCTGGGCAGATCGAAGGACTGCCTCGCCCTCCCCCCGCTCCTGCGAAGGAAGCACGACGTGTAGGAGCGTGAGTCTGCCAGCTAATCGTTGAGCCAACACTGCACCGAAGCGGACAGCCGCGCCAGATTCTGCCGACCCGTCCGTCGCCACAAGAAGATGCATCGTTACTCCTTCCCTCGTAAAAGCGGAGCCTCGAATACGGCTTCCTTGTCAGCCACGGCACGCAAGATGTCGCTCTCGGTAATTATCCCCACCAAGGCTTCCCCGTCCAGCACCGGCAAGCAGCCGATCTTATTCCTGACCATCAGGTCCGCCGCCTTGGCAATCGACACGTCGGGCGAGACCCCCACTACCCGCTTGGTCATGACGTCACCAACCCGGACTTTGTCCATGAGATAGTCCACCTCGTGCACGTCAAGGGAAAGGGCGTAAGGGGGCATCGCTTGCCGGAGATCTCGGTCGGTGACGATCCCGATCAGTCGGTTGCCCTCTACGACCGGTAGGTGCCGGATTTTCCCGGCCTTCATCAGCTCGGCCGCCTCCCGGAGCCCGATGGCCCCGTTGACGGTCGACACCTTCTTTGTCATCCGGTTGCACACTTGCATATCCGCCTCCGCTCGACCGTCCGCGCGGCCATCGGATCTGCTCGTCTCGGACGGCCCCTCGAGTGCTCGAGCGGTCACCGCCTTTCGGTCAGCTCCAGGTGATACACCACCATATCGTGATACTTGCCTGCGCGATCGATGATATCTCCCTCGAACACAGCCACTCGTGTGAACCCCCGGTCCTGGAAGACATTGATGGCAGCCTGATCATCGGCCGGGATCTCGGCATAGAGACGGTCGAGGCCTTCCTTCCTGGCGACGGCCGTCAATTCGTCGATCAGCTTCGAGGCGAGTCCCCTGTGCCGGAATGCGGGATCTACCACGACGCGCACGCCACCCAGATGCCGCCGCCACCCCTCCTTTCGGCGGTGCAGTGATGCATCAGCGATAATGCGACCTTTGATGTCGGCGACCAGGGGCAACACGCGATCATAGTCCAGCCTCTCGATCCAACGGTCGATAACCCTGATATCGGTCACGTCGTCCCTGAGGAAACGCAGCTCGTCCTCACCAATGCGCTTGAAGAAAAGCGCCAATCTGTCGCGGTCCTGCCTTACCATGGGCCGCACCGCCGCTTTGGTCCCATCTTCGAGGACCCACGTCTTGGGGAAGTCAGCCAATAGCTCTTTGCTCCTTTCCATGGCGCACCTCCTTCTCACCCACACACTTTTGCGCGCCTTATATCGCTAAGCATACGTATATAATAGTAGAAATCAGCAAGCCGGGTGCCACCGGGCGACGGCGACCTTAATCGAGGACTAACTGCTCAATTCTTGAGGCTAATCGGGTTCAGATGGGCCTGGCCGGCAGGGGCATTTTCTCACTTGACTGAGACACCCCTGCCCCATACTATCCCGCGGCTATACGCGCAAGAGCTGGAAACGGTGAGGCGGTAAGTACAAGAACTTTTCCCTCCTCTGGGACAGCGGTGTCCCAGCATTGTGCGGTTGTCCCATGGATACAGGGCTAGGCAGAGGCGATCCGGTAGCGTTTGATGAGACGGTGGATGGTCTTTCGATCGACCCCGGCAGTCTTGGCCGCTTGTGAGATGTTCCCCTGATGCTTCTTCAGGAGCGCGATGAGATACTCCCGCTCGAAGGCCTCTACCCATTGCCGCTTTGCCTTCTTGAGGCTCAGGTGATCGGCGACCATTGCGGCCGGCACTTTTTGAGGCAGGCGGAGGTTCGCGGGAAGTTCCGCGGGGGCAACCATCTCCCCTTCCGCCAAGACGACGGCTCGCTCCAATACGTTCTGGAGCTCTCGGACGTTACCGGCCCAGGGATAGGCCTCTAATAGCTCAAGCGTCTCTGGCGAGATCCCCTTGATCTCTTTCCCACTCTGGGCGGCATACTTCCGGAGAAAGTGATAGGCCAGGAGGGGGATGTCACCAGGCCGGTCTCGCAAGGGCGGCAATGGAAGGGAGATGACATTAAGCCGGTAGTAAAGGTCCTCCCGGAATCTTCCTTCCTGGACCATGTCGGTCAGATTCTGGTGGGTGGCAGAGATGACCCGGACATCCACATCGATGAACCGGTTCCCACCAACGCGGCGGACCTGCCGCTCCTGCAGGACTCGAAGCAGCTTCGCCTGCAGTTGAAGGGGAATATCTCCGACCTCATCAAGAAAGCTGGTCCCGCCGTCGGCCTCCTCAAAAAGGCCCCGCCGCATGGAGACCGCCCCGGTAAAGGCCCCTTTCTCGTGGCCGAACAGCTCGCTCTCGAGGAGATGTTCGGGAAGGGAGGCGCAGTCCACTGGAACGAAGGCCCGGGCGGCCCGGGGGCTATTGGCATGGATGCACCGGGCGATGAGTTCTTTACCGGTCCCACTTTCCCCGAAGATAAGGATGTTGGCCTCGCTCGCTGCCACCTTCTTGATCAGGTCGTAGACCTGGACCATCGGGCGGCTTTGACCCACGATGCTTTCGAACCGGTAGGTCTCGGTGAGTTGTTCGCGCAGGCGACGGTTCTCCTCGAGGAGACGTCGCTGGGTCAGGGCACGTTGGATGACCAGCTGAAGCTGGTCGGCGCTGAACGGTTTGGGAATATAGTCAAAGGCTCCTTCCTTGACCGCCTCCACCGCCGTCTCTACCGTGGCGAAGGCGGTGAAGAGAATAACCAATGCCTCGGGATCGATTTGTCGAATGGTTCGGAGGACCTCCAGGCCGTCCATCCCCGGCATGCGCAGGTCGGTGAGGGTCACCACCGGATGCTCTTGCTCGAACCGCCCCACTCCCTTGCCACCATCCAATTCGAGCAGAGACTCGTACCCGAGCCGGTCGAGGATCCGGCTGCAATTTTCCAGCATGTCCTCCTCGTCATCTATGACGAGAATTCGGTCTTTCGCCATGGGTCGCGCCTCCAGTCTTCGATCCTCCAGGAATCGGAAGCTGGATGATAAAAGTGCTTCCCTCACCCGGCCGGCTGTCCACGTTGATGGTCCCCCCATGCTCCTCCCGCACGATGCCGTAGGTGATGCTGAGGCCGAGTCCGGACCCTTGTTCCTTGGTCGTGAAGAAGGGATCGAAGATTCGTGGAAGGATCTCGGAAGGAATTCCCAAGCCGGTGTCGCTGATCTGGATCTCTACCGCGTGCTGTTCGAAGTCCAACGACCTACCACCGATCTGACCTTCTCCCGTGTGGTCATCTCTCAAGGACGTACCTTCAAGGGCGGTGGAGAGCCGAAGGGCTCCACCGCGAGGCATGGCCTCCCGAGCATTGGTCAGCAGGTTGACAATGACTTGCTCCAGGTGATTGGCGCTCCCTTGAATTTTTGGGAGATCCCGAGACAGGTCCTTCTTCAAGGTGATCCCCTCCTTCGCTAATTGTTTTTCGACCAGGAGGAGAGCCTCTTCGACCACCTGGTTCACATCCACCGAAGTGAGTTTCCAGGGCGCCTGGCGGGAGAAGGAGAGAAGGCCTTGCGTGATTTTGGCCACGCGTCCGGCGTGCTTCTCGAGTACCCGGAGGTCCTTGACGACCTCTCGCTTCAGGCTCCGCTCGCGGGCCTCCATGAGCATGAGCTCAACCCGAGACGTGATAATTCCGATGGGATTATTGATCTCGTGGGCGATCCCTGCCGCAAGCGTCCCTACTGCCGCCATCTTCTCGGACTGCCGGGCGATCCTTTCTAACTCGATGCGCTCGGTGGCATCCTCCAGGGCGAACACTGCACCGATTACTTCCCCCGCCGGGGTCCGCAGGGGACTTCCCTTGAGGTCCATCGTCACCCGCCCCCGGAAGCGAGTTTCATGTTCAAATCCCGCCAGCGCCACCTCTTCGTTTTCCTCCAGGATCCTCTCGATAACCTTCGCAAAGCCTTGCGCCTTGAGCTTCGGGAAGGCCTTCAGGATCGGCACCCCGCGAACCTCGATGGCGGTCATACCGGACAGTTCCTCCATCGCCCGGTTCCAGGCGCTAATCCGGCCTTCTCGGTCCACCACGACAATTCCGTCCCGAATGCTCTCGACCACGTCTCGGATGAAGGCCTCGCGGACCTGGGCCTCCTCGCCGAGGCGGGCGACTTCTTGTGCCTCGCGTGCCAGGGCCTCCTCCGCCCGCTTGCGCTCGGTGATGTCCGTGATGAAGCCCATCGAGATGACCCCGTCCTCCGTTTTAATGAAGCTTAAGCTGACCTCGACGGGGAACTCGGTCCCATCCTTGCGCCTGGCAGCGAGATCCAGGCCAGTCCCCATCGGCCGGACGCGGGGTTCGGCAAAGTAGCCGGCCCGGTGATCCGCATGGGAAGTCTGGAAGCGCTCAGGGAGCAAAACCTCCAGTGTTTTTCCGAGCAGT
>JBDHDY010000374.1:0-3768 GCA_039591275.1 Gemmatimonadota bacterium
TGTCACCGTGGACGACGAACACCTGGCCCTGGACCTCACCCACGCGGTCGGGCCGAAGGGCAACTATCTCGGACAGCGGCACACCGCGGTGCACTGCCGGAAGAACTACTGGAACTCCCGCTACTTTGGAGCCAACTTCCCGCGCAGCAACTCGCCGGCCATTCCCGACCAGGAGCTGATCGAGCGAATCGACGATGATCTGCGCGAGATTCTGGCGACGCACCGCCCCGAGCCTTTGCCCGAGCCCGCGCGCAAGGAGATCCGCGCGATCCTCGGAAGATTCGATGGCGCCTGAGGCCGCGCGTCAGCGCGTACCCGTACGAGAGCACTCATCCGCGGCGCCGGCTGCTGCGTGAGGTTCAGCTCCTCGAGGGCGGCCGCGCGCGCGGCACCGCAGCGCGGGCAGTCGAGGAATTGCCTACGCACCACGAAGCCGCGTAGACTCGCTCTCAACTCGGACCCATCAATGCGGGAAAATCCTGGCCATTCATCCGTATGCCAGTCCATACTTCCGGCGATCAGGTAGACGAGAGGCTCGATATGTCGTTCGCGCATTTGTTCACCCCCCACAAGATTCGCGGCCTTGAACTTCGCAACCGTATTTTTTCCTCCTCTCACCAGACCCTTCTGGCACGGGACTGGTGCCCCACCGAGGAGATGGCGGCCTACCATGAGGCCCGCGCCGCCGGCGGCGCCGGACTGATCGTGATGGAAGCCGCCTGTACGCTAGGTGAAGGAAGGTTCGTACCCTCCTATATCGACGCCAACCGGGATGCGTGCATTCCCGGTTTTCGAAAATGCGCGGATGCCGTCCACCGACATGACTGCAAGATATTCGGCCAAATTTCCAATGGCGGGCGGCTCGGCGGTGGATACGAGGGGTTGTTGAGTGTTCCCAATGGACCGTCCACGGTCCCCGATCAGCGCTTCCACTCCATGCCCAGGGCGATGCCCACGGAAGACGTGTGGAAGGTCATCGAAGGCTACGGCGATTCGGCGCGTCGGATGGTGGAGGCGGGCCTCGACGGCGTTGAATTGGCCGCCAGTCATGGCCTGCAGCTGGCCCAGTTCCTGAACCCCTACGTCAACCGCCGCGATGACGAGTTCGGCGGATCGGAGGAAGAGCGCTTCCGGTTTGTGCGCGAGGTCGTCGCCGCCGTCCGCAAGGCCATCGGTCCGGATCCGGTCATCGGCATCCGCATTTCGGCTGATGAAGACGAACCAACCGGGCTGGATACGCAAACGGTGCTGGATGTCTGCCGTCGGATGGACGAGCTCACCGACCTCGATTATCTGAGTATTGTCTTGGGTTCCATGGCGGAGCTCGGCAGTTCAGCCCATGTCGTGCCGGCGATGACCTTCGAACATGGCTATACCGTGCCCCATGCCGCCAAGATCAAGGAGGTGTTCTCGCGCTCCGTTCTCGTCACCGGACGCATCAATCGACCGCACCTGGCGGAGCGAATCCTTGAAAAGGGACAGGCAGACATGTGCGGCATGACCCGTGCCATGATCGCCGATCCGGAAATGCCCAACAAGGCACGCCTTGGAAAGCTCGACGATATCCGCGACTGTGTCGGCTGCAACCAGAGCTGTATCGGCCATTTCCATCAAGGGGTTCCCATCTCGTGCATCCAGAACCCCGTGTCGGGTCGGGAGCTGACGCTGGGCGACCATCCGAAAGCCGGGACTCCGCGCAATATCCTGGTGGCGGGCGGCGGACCCGGCGGCATGAAGGCGGCCGCGGTGGCGGCGGCGCGAGGCCACCGGGTCGTCTTGTGTGAAAAATCAGGGCAGCTCGGCGGACAGGTATTGCTGGCGCAGACACTGCCGGGCCGGGCGGAATTCGGTGGTGTGGTGGACAACCTGAAGCACGAGATGGAACAGGTCGGTGTCGAGCTTCGCCTGAACACCGCCGTCGACGCCGCCTTGATCGACGACGAGAAACCGGACGCCGTCATCATCGCAACCGGGGCGACACCCTTCGCTTGCGACGCCGAGATCACCGCCGACGCCCACGCGGTGGAAGCGTGGCAGGTGTTGCGAGGCGAGGTCAAGATCGGGAATTCGGTGGTCATCGCCGATTGGCGCTGCGACTGGATCGGTGTGGGCATGGCCGAGAAGCTGGCGCTGGATGGATGCCACGTCAGACTGGCCGTGAGCGGCACCCACGCCGGGCAGAACCTGCAGATGTACATTCGCGACAACTGGGCCGGAAAGCTCCACCGTCTGGGTGTCAAGGTCATTCCCTATGCCCGACTGTACGGTGCCGATGAAGACACCGCATACTTCCACCATATGGCCAGCGGTGATCCCATCGTCTGCGAGGGAATGGACACCCTGGTGCTCGCCCAGGGCCATCAGCCGGCGATCGCATTGGAAGAGTCCCTGCGTGGCCGCGACCTGGAGATACATCTGGTCGGCGACTGCCTGAGCCCGCGAACCGCCGAAGAAGCTATCTATGAAGGATTGATGGTGGCGAGAAAGGTGTAGGCTGTCGCCAAATCGCTCTCTCTCATCGGAGAACGTCTGCTCTGGGTGTAGTGGTCCAGCGAGTTTTGGCGGCAAGGGCATGTCGCGTTGAGCCTTCCTCCTCAAGCACTTATCTTGCAGTCCGGTGAACCCGCTTGACAGCTTCCACACGTGGCGAGAAAGTACCGATCCGACATTCTCAAACTCGCTGGACTAGTTCACCGAACGTAAGTCTCCTCGGAATTCTGGGGAGCGGGAGTATCCGGCGAGAATATCTCTCTAACCTGCTGATTTAGATTGGCTTATGGCAATCCGCCAGTTTCGGCCAGTGGTGGATCTACGTGGATCTACTTCCCGGATGGAGCAATCTGTAAGCACAGCTCGCGTTCTCTGGCTATTCTATTGCTTCGGGATTCGTATCGTGAACCACCGTTCTATATTCAGTTACACCGTCCACACATACCGATGATTGCAGTATGCGTGCCCCTGCATCAGGGTTTTGTCGCGGACCATTCGAATCTTCGGATTGAAGCCCCGCGGCCATCCGTAATCGCCATAACAAATCCAGGCGAATCCAATGTCACCCGCCTCCTCCTTGCGAAACACCTCTGCCGAAAGGCATTCCGTTACCTTCATTTCAAATGCATTTTCAGTATCTTCTACAACTTCCTTTGTAATGAACTGTTTAAGAAATTTCGGATCTCTGAACGGCCCGACGAATCCTTGCAGACTCTTCTCTTCAGAATGCTGTGCTTGATTCTTTCCTTGTTCAAATCCGCGCTTATCAGACAGTTTCTTAATCAGTTCGATCGCCTCTCCATCTCCAAGTTCTTCTTTTAACTGTTTGCCTAGAACAATCGTGTGGAAATGCTCTTTCTCGAGCAACTGTCTGTAGGTAAGAGCTTCATCCAGCTCAGTGTCGAACTTATGCGTCGATTCTTTGGTGGAGCCTTGCTTTGGATTAGCGATGGCGTTACAAATCGCGCCTGCACCAAGGCATGTCAGGGCGCAACCTGGGACAATCCTCGTGATGAATTGTCTGCGGCGCGGATTTGCTGGCAGCTGGTTCTTCATCACAACCTCCTGTCATTCAGCCAGTTTAGATTCTCCGGTATAGTGGTCCAGCGAGTTTTGGCGGCAAGGGCCTGTCGCTTTGGCCCTTCCTCCTCAAGCACTTATCCTACAATCCGGTGAACCTGTTAGACGGATTCCGCACGTGGCGGGAAAGCACCGATCCGACATTCTCAAACTCGCTGGACTACTTCACCGTTTACTTTCGGTGGTCCACTACACCCT
>JBDHDY010000375.1:0-5417 GCA_039591275.1 Gemmatimonadota bacterium
TTCCCAGACGGGATCACCACGGCGATCCTTACTGACGCGTGCTTGCGGGCCGGCGTGCCGCTCCGTATTGCACCAGGCGGGATTCGTCCCATCGCAACCAGCCATCGACTCGCCGGACCGGCCCTACCCGTTAGGCATTACGGGAGCGTCGACGTGTTCCTGGAAGCCATGGAAGGCGCCGCGCCCGGAGACGTGTTGGTCATCGACAACGGAGGCCGGCGTGACGAGGGGTGTGTTGGCGATCTCATCGGAATTGAGGCAAAGACGTGCGGCTTGAGTGGGATTGTCGTGTGGGGCACGCATCGGGATACGGCGGAACTCGAGGAGATCGGGATACCGGTATTCAGCTACGGTGCCTATCCCGCAGGTCCCACGAGACTCGATCTCCCTGCGGGCCGTGCTCACGACTCCCCACGCGTCGGTGATGTTGTCGTGGGCCGGGACGACGTTGTCTTCGGTGACCGAGACGGCGTACTATTCGTCAAAGAGGAGCACGTCGGGGGCGTACTGGAGATCGCGCAGGAAATTGCCGTGAAGGAACAAAATCAGGCTGCACTCGTGCGAGAGGGCAGGACACTCAGAGATCAGTTTGCGTTTGGGGAATATCTGCGCCGCCGTGCTGAGAACCCTTCCTATACATTTCGAGAGCACCTTCGAACCCGCGCCCAAGCCATCGAGGAGTAAGCATGTCAGCTCTTGCCACCAAACTCATTCACGCCGGTGAGCTCAAGCCGCGGATCGCTGGCGCCGTGACTATGCCAGTTTTTCAGTCGTCGACCTTCGAGTACGGCGACGAGACAGATTATCACGAAATAAAGTATTTGCGCTTGAACAATACGCCCAACCATGTGGTGCTCGGGGACAAGCTCGCGGTGCTGGAAGATGCTGAATCTGCGCTGGTGACGGCGAGCGGCATGGCGGCGATCTCCGCTTCGTTACTGACCGTGCTCTCCCAAGGCGATCACCTGCTGGCGCAGTACGGCGTGTACGGCGGAACGCATACACTGATCACCGAGTCACTGCCGCGTTTCGGGATCGAGCACGACTTCGTGGACGGAGCCAATCCGGCGGACTGGGAGCGAAAAGTCAAACCGAACACGAAGGCGATCTACGTCGAGACGATCGCCAATCCACTATTGAATGTCCCCGAGCTCAACGCGCTTGTCGAATTCGCCAAGGCCCACAAGTTGATCACGCTCATCGATAACACCGTTGCGAGCCCGGTGAATTTCCGACCTGCCGAGCTGGGGATCGATGTCTCGCTTCACAGCGGGACCAAATACCTCAACGGCCATAATGACCTCGTGGCCGGGGCTGTGATCGGACGTGCAGACCTGGTGGAAGAAATCCGGCGGAACCTCAATCACTTCGGTGGATGTCTCGATCCCCACACGTGCTTCTTGCTGCACCGAGGCATGAAGACACTAGCGGTGAGGATGCGCCACCACAATGAGAGCGCACTTGCCATCGCAGAATTCTTGGACAAACACGATGCGGTAGACCGCGTGCACTATCCCGGGCTGTGCGAGCATCCATCCCACGAGCGCGCGCAGAGACTGATGGATGGGTTTAGCGGCTTGGTGAGCTTTGAGGTACATGGCGATGCCGCCGGCACCGTGGCGTTCCTCAAGCGCCTCGAGATCCCAATCCTGGCCGTCAGTCTAGGCGGAGTGGACTCACTGATCAGCCGGCCCGCGGCCCACTCCCATGCGGGACTCACCCCCGCTGAGCGGGAGGAGATCGGGATCAAGGACACGTTGGTGCGCTTGTCCGTTGGGTTGGAGGCCACGGAAGATCTGATGGCGGATCTCGACCGGGCGTTAGCGGCATAGGGTGGCGAGGATAACAGTCCCGCCAAAAGGCCAGGGAAGGCCACGTGCGGGAATTTGACGAGCCCCACTACGAACACGGTGAGAATGAACAGGGTCAGCCAGAGATGATAATGGCTCAGGATCCCGAGCCGGACACCGATACCCCACACCACAAGGACTGCAACGAAGACGCCGCCGATGACGACGCCCCACGAGGGCGCGATTATCTGTGCAAGCCCCAGCCAGGTGACCTGGCCGATTACGCAGGAAAAGAGAACGTGGGTAGGCTGGCCCGTGCGATACGGGCTGAACCCGCCCGCGGAGGGAACGGAGAAGTACGCCCTCAGTCTGGTAGAAGTCTCTTTCGGGCTCACGGCGACCCCAGACAAGATAACCCCCGACCGGCGATCTCTCGCCCGTGTGCCCAGCCGACCAACATCCGTCGATGTACACGGGCGAGTGAGTGGATAGGGTTAGACTCCACACTACCTTTGGGTCCAGCCCCCAAGCAAGCTGCCGGTTGACGTCCGAGGTTCTCGGGCTTACATAAAGCGGCGTGCGTTTCCAGCCTGCCGGCCGCCACGAGCAGGTGGTAGCAGTCGCTGGCTGGGACGAGGAAGGTCTGGACACGTCCTTGGGTCCGGCTTTCTGGCTCACTTCTGTGGGAAGATGCAGTCCGAGGCGGTGTGGACGCCCGCGACTGCCACGGGCTCTCAACCAACTCTTGAGGAAGAACGTGAATGACAGATCCAGTCTCTCTTGAACGCTTCGTCGAGGAACTGAAGAAACTGAAAGAACTCATGGTCGCAGGCGAACTCAAGCACCATGAGTACGACCAGCGTCTTGCCCGCACGATTAGGGAGTTGCGGGAGCGAAGGCTGGATGCCAGCCGGGAGGAAACCCAGGCGGCCATCGACAAGGCGCACGAGGACGGCACCATCACGGACGGGGTGAAGTACCACCTCGAGAAGCGCCTGGGCCTGGCAGACTAGATCTCCGACTCGTTGGTGGCGGATGGTGGGGCGGTCCTCGGACGGACCGCCCGGTCCTACCGCTGTCCCCCCGCGCCAGCCAACCAGCCCACGTGCCGTCATTTGCCCGCCGTCAAGCCCTGTACCTAGTCGACGTCGTCATGTGTTCCTTCCTCTTATTATTGGGCCGGTTGCTGCATATATTTTCCCCACCCACCTTCTGCCCTACCTCATTGGCCACGCCAACAGTCAACGAGGGCTGTTTCTGCTCAAAACCATGCTTCTGACGATTGATCGGTGGCTTATGCGCCTCACCGTTCCTGTTTTAGGCGCCATGACATTGTGGCTCACCGCCACGCTCGATGCCCAGACGGTATCCTCCGAGATTCCGGATGCTCCTGTCGCCCACGGCATGCCCACGGATCGGCCACCTGTCATCGACGGCCAGCCGAATGAGGAGGCGTGGCAACGCGCGCCGGTGATTTCAGGCTTCGTGCAGCACGAACCCTTTGAGGGGCAGCAGCCGAGCGAGCGGACGGAGGTTCGCATCCTGTTTGATTCCGAAGCCGTATACATCGCCGGATGGATGCTGGACCGTGACCCGGAAAACATCGTGCTCGGTGAGACCCGGCGGGACGCTAGTCTCAGGGAGACTGACGCTTTTTTGATCGTTCTCGACACCTACCGTGATCGCCAAAACGGTTTTGTGTTTGGGACCACACCTGCAGGGATCGAGTACGACGGGCAGGTGACGAAGGAAGGGGCGGGAGGCATTTCCTCTTTTTCGCGCCAGCAAGCGGGCTCGGGTGGCGGGTTCAACCTCAATTGGGATGGGAGCTGGGAAGTCGCAACGACAGTTGACGAAAGTGGGTGGTACGCAGAGTTTCGGATCCCGTTCTCGACGCTGCGGTACGGTACGGGTGGGTCGCAGGTGTGGGGAATGAACATTTCGCGGACCATTCGGCGGCATAACGAGGAGGTGTTTTGGGCGCCGATCTCGAGGCAGTACACCCTGTACCGTGTGTCGGAGGCCGGCACATTGGAGGGCATTGAGGCGCCCACTCGTCGGACGATGTTAGTGACACCCTATGCCTTGAGTTCTGCACACAAGGATTATGTGGCTGCCACCGACGCGGATGTCGATGCCGAGATCGGTGGTGATGCCAAGATCGGTCTCTCCCCCAGTCTCACCCTCGATCTCACGTACAATACGGATTTCGCGCAGGTCGAGGTGGACGAGCGGCAGATCAACCTCACGCGCTTCCCACTCTTCTTTCCCGAAAAGCGGCCGTTCTTTCTCGAAAACGCCGGTACTTTCTCCGTGGGAATTCCAAGGTCCGGGTCGGACCTTGGGATCGATCTCTTCTTCAGCAGGCAAATAGGCATTGGCGAGGAGGGCACGCCGGTCCCTATCCTGGGCGGCGGGAAGCTCACTGGTAAGGCCGGAGGGCTCACATTGGGTGTGATGACCATCCAAACCGAAGCTGTCGAAGAACAGGCCATCTCCGCCAACAACTACTCGGTCGGTCGGGTGATCAGGGAGTTGCCCAACAGGTCTCGAGTGGGTGCGATGGTTGTGAGCCGGCTCAACACAGATGCCACCGAGGATTACAACCTCACCTACTCGGCGGACGGGCGTTTGGGTATCGGGGAGTCCATGAACATCGACGCCTATTTCGCGCGCAGCGAGACGCCTGACCTCGACGGCCGCGAGCACGCGCTCGGCGTCACCTGGGGGTACGCCACGCGGGATTGGGATCTGGGCGCCCAGTACCGAGAGGTGGGTGAAGATTTCAACGCCGAGGTGGGGTTCGTTCCGCGGACGAACCACCGGATGTATATAGGTCGGTTGCAGCGAAACATCCGGCCTGCGGGCGTGTCGTTTATCCGCGAGTTAAGGCCGCACATACTCTTTCGCAACTGGTTCGACTTCGATGGCTTCAACGTCACGCGCTATCTCCACGTCGACTGGGCCGTCAACCTCTCGGACGGTTCCTCCTCGTCGACGGCAGTGAACTTCAGTCGTGAAGGCCTGAAGGAGCCCTTCGAGATTGCGGAAGGGATCGTGATACCAGCTGCCACCTACGACTTCGCGGAATTCAAGCAGCGCTTCAACACCAATCAGAGCGCTCCACTCTCGGTGACCGGAGAAATCATCCTCGGTGGGTTCTTTTCCGGACATCGCAAGAGCTTTGTCGGATCGATCAACGGGCGCTCCGGTGCGACGTTGGCGGCCTCAATCCGCTTGGGCTATGACGACGTGGACCTTGCAGAGGGCAGCTTTGAAACCGCACTGGCGGGGCTCCGTGTGGCGTACTCGTTTACGCCGCGGATCTTCCTGGAATCCCTGATCCAATACACCAACCAAGATGACGATCTGTCTGGCAACATTCGGTTCGGTTGGCTCGATACGGCCGGCACCGGGCTGTTCCTCGTTTACAATGAGGTGCGGCAGACGGTCAGCCCAACGGGCCCACAAGACCGCGCGTTCATCGTCAAGTTCACACGGCAACTGAATCTGCTGCGCTAACACCACGCCGACAGTCGTTGCATCAATCTGTCGCACCGGTTCACCGGCCCTGAGAAGGAGAAGACATGCGCTCCGCTCTGCTCTTGCTTGGCACACTCCCGCTCG
>JBDHDY010000376.1:0-3763 GCA_039591275.1 Gemmatimonadota bacterium
CAATCTCCATTGGTTTCGCGTGCCGCCGAGAGGGACCTATTCGAGTTGCACAAAGGCAAGTGTTCCCCAACGCGCCAAGGCCGATCCGCCTCGACGCGGACCCAGTCACAGCTTTCGACCACCCCTTTGGGGGTCCTGTTCTCGAACCATACTGCTGCCTGGTTCCCGCTGGCGATTACGTCCTTGACCGTGAGCTCCATGACGCTCTTGCGCGCCATCGGCTCGACGGTTGCCAGGTAAGAGTCACGGCCTTCAGCACTAATACCGGATTTCTCCCAAGTGAAATCTAGCGGTGCAGCGTGAGCCGTCGGCCCAGGATCCCTAGAACTCGGGCCGCCCCATCTTCAGCAGGTGCTCAACGGCTCGCTCGAGCTGCAGATCGCGGCCCTGGGCAACCGCTGCGGCCTGATCGAGAACCTCCACATCCGGCGCCAGCCCGACGCCGACGAAATCCTCACCGTCAGGCGTCATGTCCCGCTTGGTCGTGACGCCTGCATAGACGCCGTTGGGCAGCCGAAAAATCAACGGCTGGCCCGTGCTACCTGCGGTCTTGGTTCCCATGGTGGTAACCTGCGGCATCTGCTGCATCACCAGGACGAAGTTCTCCGCGGCCGAGTATGTGTAGGCGCTTTGCAGAAGAACTGTCGGGACCGTGAGCGCCGGCCCCAGTGCGGGTTCCAGCAGCTGTACTTCGGGCTCGATCGTGGCACTTCCGTCACCGTAGGAGCGATACTCGCCGTCATGATCTCGCCGGGATCCCCAGGCCTTGAAGGCAGCAACGTGCATTGGGGAAGTCCACGTCATGACCGGCACCGTGACGTCGGTGAAGTAGCTTCCGATCTGGTCTCCGTAACTCGAATTGCCGCCCCCGTTGAGGCGCACGTCGAGGATGATGCCACGTGCGCGGGTTCGCAGTTGGGGCACGATCTGTTCGAACTGCTCGACAACGGCTTCATCCCAGAATACGTGGATGCCGACATAGGCAATGTCGTTTTCAAGCCATCGCCACTCGAAGTGAGGCTTGTTGACTCGGCCCTGTCGGATCCAGTCAGCGTCTTCGAACTCTGCAAGCGGTTGGCGAACGAATGCCTCGGTATGGGTCGACCTGTCGGGAGAAACGAAACTCAGTCTTACCGACGTCCCCGGCCGCCCCATGAGGGCACCGGCGATCTGCTCGTCCTCACCCATCAATGACATGGCAAACTGGTACTGGGGTGTAGACGCCGCGACCCAAGGATCGACCTCCTCGGCGAGATACTGCCTCACTGCCCTGCCGTCGATCTCGGTCACCACCGACCCGACAGGAATGCGGCCGACAAGGTCCCTTGCGACGTTGGTCACGACGGCTTCGTCACCAACCGGCGACAGCTCGATGAAAGGCTGAGCTCCGTACGCGGCCCACAGACGTCTCGGCAGTATCATGTTGGTGTGCGCCTCGCCAAGAAGGTTGCCGAACTCGATGATCAACCGGAAGAACTCGATGTCTGATTCCACATTCAGGGCTCGCTCAGTGTACTCCGCGAACGCAGCGTCCCAGTCGAGGTCAACACGATCCCAGAAGGCAAAGTTGTACTTCGCTTCGCTCCAGAACGTCGCCAACGTCAGGATCCTGTCGGAGGGCGAAACGGTGAGCTCGGTCCCGTCACTAGCGCTGTCCTGACCCAGAACAGGGGCAGACGACACCGCGAAACCGATCAGTGCTGCCAGCGTGGCACGACGGAGAAAGGGTCGTATCGGCACTGGATCCTCCGATCCATGGGTTATGCGGGTGAGAAGACGACAGGCCAACCACATTAGACCAGCTGTCCAAGACGGCGGTTGGAACACACCCGTACCTTCAGCTGCTTTTCACAACCACGCTGCACGGTTCACCCTATCGACTCCGCAAATAAGCTGCGAGGGCAGGCTCACCAGCTGCCGTAGTCCCTCGGTATTCATCGATCTCGCCATGCGCACAAACCAACCACTCCCGCCGCGTTCGGCAGCTGCAGCGCGTTGTTAGACGGCCTTCCTGAGCTCGCGTAGCTCGTCGTAGCTCACGCCTGAACCTCCGCACACGATCAGAAGGATATTGCGAGCTTCTCGCAACACCTGGGCGCCGTTGTACGCGAGTGCAAGGGCGGCTCCGCAGGCGGGCTCCACGACAATGCGGTGATCGTCGGCGAACAGAAGGCAAGCATCGACCGCTTCCCGGTCAGTGACGACGTGAGGTACGACCCTGAATCGGCGGCTGACTTCGAGTGCCTGCCTGGCGACCTTCTTCGCGCCGAGGGTCGTGGCCACACTCGAGATTCTTTCTAGCTCGACCAATTCCCCCACCTGTACCGTCTGGTAGAACGAATCTGCGCCGGCCGTTTCGGCGGTGACGATAGTGACATTCGACCACCCCGCCTTCTGCAAGCCCATCGCGACACCGCAGAGCAGACCACCTCCTCCCACAGAGAGTACGATCGCCTCGGGCTCGAAGCCGGAGGCGAGGATTTCGCTGATAAGGGAGGCATGGCCTTCCCAGATCAGAGGGTCATCGAACGGGTGAAGATAAGCGGAATCTGCATCTAGCAGCGTTTGCGCATGCTCATGAGCTTCCTGCCATGACTGCCCGAAGACCACGACCTCCGCGGCTTCGTCTCGAAGCAGCTGTCGCGCGCGCTCAGAAGTACTGTGCGGAACGACGACGGTCACAGGAACACCGAGCTGACGGCCCGCGTACGCAACCGCTAACCCGGCGTTGCCTCCGGAGGAGGAAACGAGCCGCCGACGGCCATCCCTAACGTAGCGTTGGCACGCGAATCCTATTCCGCGAGCTTTGAACGATCCACACGGTTGGAGGGCCTCCATCTTGAGCCACACACGCTGCGAAACGCGCCGACCCAGAGCGAGCGACTCAATCAGGGGCGTCTCAAGATGAAGTTGGTCAACTTTCATGCGACTACGCAATGCCGTCCAACGAACCGGCGCATAAGCTGCGGGCAGCTCCCCACGCCCTGGGCACAGATTCTTGAAGCGAGAGCCCACCTCCTACCGTCAAAAGCTGGCGTAAATCGCCTATCCCCCAACCACCTCGCGGACGGCGCGGAACGCCTCGCCTAACGAGGCCTCGGTCATGGCGTTGTTCGCGGCGTCGCAGTTGGCGATGGCGATGCGGCCGAAGGGCTGGCGGGCACGCAGCCACGGGCGCTCTTGGACCGGCCACTCGCTGGTCCACGCAACCTCGTCAGTTGTGGGGTCGTAGCCAAAACAGTAGCCGTGGGGCCAGCGGTTGACTGTGATCGCCTCGATGTCCCGGGCTGGATCGAAGCCGCCGCCGCTGAGCATGCGCCCTAGCTGATCGCGGACCTTGCGTTCGAAAAACTCGAAGGAGGTGATCTCCAGCTCGAGCTTTCCCCTCTTCCACTGTTCTGGCGCCGGCAACCCAGGAGCAAGCGGCACCCGGTACAGCTGCAACACCATCGGCTCGTCTGGCGTGCGCGGGCAGCGATACTCGCCCATGCTGATCGGATCGCCCAGACCCACGCTGTCGTGATAGCTCCCGGGGCAGAACGCCTCTGCGAGCCCCAATCGCTGGAATGCCTCCCAGTTCCGGACCAACACGCTGGTGTACACCTTGGGCGTCTTCAACGTGTATGACAGCGCCGTGCGCTGCGCCTCCGGAAGCTCCGGACACATGTACGGAATCATCGCGTTGTAACAGGCCAGCACGCAGGAACGGCCCCGCACCCGCCGCGCCCGGCCCGAGCGTACGTACGTAACCTCCACCTCTCTC
>JBDHDY010000377.1:0-3713 GCA_039591275.1 Gemmatimonadota bacterium
ACTATCGCCACCGCTGCGGGCGACTGTTGTTCCGTGGCAGGATACCTGTGGGTGCGTACATCGAGACGCGCTGCCCGAAGTGTGGTTTGATGCACACGCTAGAGGTGCAGGCGAATGGCACCGCTGTTATCGTATTTGACAAAACATATACAGATGGTTTAGAATATTCAGAACATTTAGAAAACTTCAAATCATAGTCCAGAGCGCCTAGAGAATCCAGAGCGCCCGCGACTGCCGCTCAGAATACTGAGAGAGAGAGCCTAGAGCCCCGGCCCACTGTGGTCCGGGGTTTTTTGCATTTAAGGTGAACATGCCGAGCGAACACGTATTTATCAGAGACGACTTCCTGACCATCACGCCGGGCGAGCCCATCCGCCTACTGCCCATTGGCAAGCTAGTCAAGGGCGGTGAATCGCGGGAGCTGACGCCTGAGTTTCTAGCTAAGTTCCGCCTGCCCCATTTCAAGCCGGCCATCAAGCGCGGGTCACATGAGGACAACGCGCCAGCGGTCGGCTGGATTACCGGCCTGGAGGTGCGGGATGACGGACTGTACGCTGAAACTGAGTTCAGCGAAAAGGGCGAGCAAGCGTTAGACGACGGCGACTATCGCTATCACAGCCCTGAGGTTATTTGGGAAGGCGGCATGGAAGACCCCGGAACCGGCGAACTCATAGAAGGACCACTGATTGTTGGAGATGCGCTGCTGCACATGCCCCACTTAGGGGAAGCGGCGGCGCTTTATGTATCAGAGCCATTTAGTAACGACGGAGGTAACAGTATGAGCGAACATACAGACCTTGTGGAAACCGTCTCAGCGATGGAGCGATTGGCTCAAATGTTCCGCTCCACCCCAAAAGAAGAGACCGATCCACAACCAACTCCTCCACCTGCGGGGGTGGAAGCCGACAAGTACGAAGCGTTACAGCAAGAGCGCGATGACATGGCGGCCAAACTTCAGCAGATGGAGGCACAAGCGGCCCAAGATGCCCGCATCGCCCACTTCGCCGCAGAGCTTGGCGACACGACCACCCCGGACGTGTACGAAGTTCTGGCGGGAATGGACGAGACTGAGGCCGGGCTGCTTGTCGAGAAGTTCAAGGCGCTGGCCGCGCAAGTCAAGGCCAGCAACTTGACGACCGATATTGGCCATCCGGGAGAGCTTGAGGCACAGAATCCAGACGAAGCGCTAAACACCGCCATTATGGCTAAGGCCGCTGAGGCTAAGGTCGGTTATGGCGAGGCGCTGGCCCTGGTTCGTGCCGAAACGCCGGATCTATTCAGCCATCTGAAGGGAGGCGCATAATGGCAACTTCAGGCCCAACCAATTTTCTCCCCGGACTGATTGCCACTGGCGACCTGTCCGCAGCGCAGTACAAGCTGGTCAAGCTGGCCTCGACGGCCGGCGCGGTCAAAGTCGTAGACGGCGACCAGACCGATATTGTACTGGGCGTTCTGTATAACGACCCGACCGACGGCCAGGCCGCCGAGATTGCCATCGGGCCCGTAGTCAAGGCACAGGCGGAGGCTTCATTATCCGCAGCCGACTACGTGACCGGCGACACAACCGGCCGGCTCAAAGCCACCACGACCGCGAGCGATGACGTATTCGGCATCTTGCTGGAAGATTCCACCGATGCCGGCGACCTCGTTCGTGTTCTGGTTAGCAGGTTCAACTACTAGGAGTGATCAATGAGCTTACCAACAGTAAATGACGTTCAAGCCGTTGATCCCGTCCTGACTAATCTGTTAGTCGGGTATCAACAGGCAGAAACTCGATTCGTGGCATCTCGGGTATTCCCGCCCGTCTCCGTGCCCAACGATTCAGGGACATACTTCATTTTCACAAAGAAGTATTTTTTCCTCGATGAGTTGGAAGAGCGGGCGCCGGGCACCGAGTTCGCCCGCATAAACGCCGGTGTAAGTACGGCGACATTCGCCACCCTGCAATGGGCGGCAGATTATTCTATAGCCGATGAGATCCGCGCTAATAGCCAGGTGCCTATGGACCTGGAGACGGCCGGTGTTCGCTTGCTGGCCCAACGGTCGATGATCCGTAAAGAGGTGGCCTTTGCCGCCGACTTTATGGCTAACAACGTTTGGGGAACCACGGACAACAACAGCACGACCGACTGGGACGACTTTCAGAACGGCGACCCGATCACCGACGTGCTGACCGCCCGGCGCACTATCAGCAATAACACCGGCATGGATGCTAACACGATGGTGTTGGGCTATATCGTTCACCAAGCGCTAGTCAATCACCCGGACATCCTCGACCGCATCAAGTACACACAGGTTGCCGTCGAGGGTAACGTGGAAGGCGCTCTAGCTTCGGCTTTTGGCGTGTCTAGCTACATGGTAGCAAAGGCGACCTACGCCAACATCAATGAGGCGGGCACTTTCAGCGCTACGGCCATAATTGACGATGACTGCCTGATAGCCTACGTCGACCCGAGCCCTGGCATCTTCAGCGCCACGGCTGGCCTGACATTCGCCTGGGAAGGCGGGGGCGGCATGGGCAGCGAGTACAGCTATCGAGACGACGAACGGCACGCTGATGTAATCCAGCACAAAGAGCAGTGGGACCAGGCAACGGTAGCCACTGACGTTGGCTACATCTTCCTGGATGTCGTGTAGGAGGTGCAATAATGGCACATCCCCAGAGTTCACCCCGCGGCCTTTGGACTAAGAACCGTATTGACATCGGCTCGAACCAATTGACCGGCGATAGCACGGCCCTGGTGTTAAATGCAGGCGTCAAGGTTAGCAACGCTCGCTACATTACGGCAGATTCGACCGGCTTCATCCTGACGGCTGAAGCGTCTCTGCCCGGTAGCGTCGACGGTGGTAATCAGTTCACCCTCATCAGCAATAGCACCGGCGTGGCGTTGGCGGTCAACTCGACCGGCACGACTTGGAAATACCTGAATGTAACGACGGACCAGCCGACATAGAGGCTTTGGCGTGGCGTGGTTGGCGGTGGTATCTGCCCCGCCACCGCTCCACGCCAGAACCGGGGCAGATTATGGCAAAGAAGCAGTACACAGGATCAGCGTACATAGGCGTTGTCGGCGGCGACCTGGAATACGGCTTATGCCGGGACAGTATCGAGAAGATACTCAGACAACCGGATGACGCCCCTCCCCGCTTTGTACGTGCCACGAAGGGCTACGAAGCCCGGCAAATGCACCTTAACAGTTTCATAGAATCAAACCATGACTTTTTGCTCATGTTAGATCATGACATGGTTTTTATGCGCGATACGCTGATTAAGCTACGGAGTCATGGCCTGCCCTATGTAACAGGCGCATACATGCGCCGGCAGTACGAGCCGGTCATGGCTCCGGTTTGGTTTGACCACAACGCCCGCGGCCTGTGGCCTAACGTGCCGGCGACGGTAATACCAGACAAGTTGACCAAGGTCGGCGCTAGTGGTTGGGGCTGCATGTTGATACACCGCGACGTGGTTCTGGCAGTACGTGAACTGCTCAAAGGCGAACATGAAATCATAGAAGATGACATGGACATCTGGCCCTATGACTTAGACCGGGTAATGGCGGCGCTAAACGGCCTGCAAGAGCTGGTCGATAGCAAGCCACAGATGCGGACGCTTCGCCCGGCGATGGAAGCGCACACCAAGACGCTACGGCAGGAGATCCGGCCGCTGCGAGGGAGGAATGAGACGGTTGGTTTTGATATTGGTTTTGGGTTTT
>JBDHDY010000378.1:0-3713 GCA_039591275.1 Gemmatimonadota bacterium
TCGCAGCGGGAGTTCTGCCTGAAGCATCTCCCGGAATATCCGCTGTTCAAGTTGATCAGCATGATCTACCAGGTGGCACCGGGCGTCTTGCAGGAACACGGCAAGGCCAAGAACCCCTGGCCGAACGTCGACGCCCACTCCGGAGTGATCCAGTGGTACTATGGACTCACCGAGTGGGATTTCTACACGGTACTGTTCGGCATCGGCCGCGCCATCGGCGTGCTTGCGAACATCACGTGGGATCGTGCTCTCGGCTATCCCATTGAACGTCCCAAGTCCGTCACCACGGCGATGTTGGAGGAAACAGCCGGCATAGAAGCAGAGGCAGTGGCCGGCGTCAAGTAGAGCCACACACCAGCCACATTGCTCAGGGGCCTCCGAGCGGCACTAGCGTCCGTCGGGGTCCCCTGCCTGGCTGGCACACTAGAGCCCGACCGTCTTCGTGGCCCCGCAGCCCTGGAAACCCCGACACTCCGTTGTGAGATTGGCCCCGACAGGACAGTTCGGCGAGCTGGCTCCCGGCACCCGGCCCGGCGTGGCGCCGGAGCCGACCGGGAGCTATCTTGCAGGACCAACCTAACTCGCTATCGCTGTGAGACTTGCGGTGCGTCAGGTGCCGGAAGAGTATTCCATAGAATAGGGCCGACACGGGCAGTCACGAATCCCGATCCCAAGACCGCTGCCGTCCGCCGGTCGTGGATTCAGCTCCGGTTGGAGAGCGCGAGCAAGCTCTGATCGACCTATCCCCTCGCCCCGGGACCGAGCATGACGAGTGTCCAAGACCTGCGCGAGTTTGCCAACCTGCCTCGGGATGAAGTGGCCGCCCGGGTCGAGGCGGCACTGGACGAGGCGAGCCTGCCGACCACTTCCGGGAGCGAATCGCTGGAGCTCGACCGGGCCGCCATTGAGGCGCTGCGGCAACCGCAGCACGTTGACTCTCTTCTCGGCGCGTTGGACCTGGAGCGCCTCTCCAAGTTGCCGGAGCGTTGCATTGAAAGGTTGAGGGCTTCAGGCGATCCGCCCAATATCACCCTTCGTGCACTTGTCTGGGATGTGCTCGATTTGATCCGTCGCCCGGAAGTGCTTCGCCGTATCGAAGCTACAGCAACCGAAGCTTGGGCGCAGCGCATCCTCTCTGGAGTAGAAGCTTCTCACCTCACCGTAGGGCCCCTCTTTCGTCAGCGCGCGGCGACCTATGGTTCCAAGGTCCTCTTCGAGCTGCCGGATGCTGCTGGCAGCCGCAGCATGACCTGGAATGAGGTCGCCGCGCGAGTCGACACATTCGCTCGTGCCCTGGTTGCCCTGGCGGGCCCTGAGCAAGCTACCAGGGTTGCCATCATCTCGGAAAACCGGTTCGAGACGGCGCTCCTCGATCTGGCATGCTTGACGTCAGGAATCGTCAACGTCATGGTGCCAGCCAACGCAACAGAAGCCGATGTCGGTTACATCCTCAGACATTCTGCTGTCGACACGGTCATAGTCTCTCGTTTAGAGCAACTGCACAAGGTCCACAAGAACCGGGACTCGCTTCCGAAGCTCAGACAGCTCATCACCATCGATCCACTTACGGCGCCAGACGTGATGACCCTGCAGGAGCTGGAAGCTCATGCCGTGCGAATCCCCAGCACAATGGTCAGGCAGAAGTCTGAAGCTGTTCGGATCGACGATTTGGCAACGGTAATGTACACATCGGGTACTACGGGCACGCCCAAGGGAATCCAATTCTCACATCGCAATCTAGTCTTCAAGCGGTTCGCGCGGGCGCTGGCCCTTCCGGCCATTGGGGACCACGACGTCTTTGTAGCGTATCTCCCACTGTTTCACACATTCGGCCGCTTCTTGGAGATGCTAGGCTGTGTATTTTGGGGAGCCAAGTACTGTTTCCTACTGAATCCCTCAGTGGATGCACTCACTGAAGCGATGCGACGCCATCGGCCCACCGTCTTCATCAGTGTTCCGAAGAAGTGGATGCAACTCTACGAGGCCATATCACAGCGGGCGCATCCTGTGGAGGCCACCGACGAAGAGCTCTTAACGGCCACCCAGAACGTCACAGGGGGCCGGTTGCGATGGGGACTTTCTGCTGCAGGCTATCTGGATCCAGATATCTTCCGGTTCTTTCACCAGCAGGGCATCGATCTCCTCAGCGGCTTTGGCATGACAGAGGCAACCGGTGGCGCCACGATGACGCCTCCGGGCCAGTACCGAGAGAACTCAGTGGGCAAAGCGCTACCCGGTATCGAGCTGAAGCTCGGTGAGGATGGTGAGTTACTGGTTCGTGGACCTTACATGATGATGGGCTACCTCGATCCAGTTGATGGTGCGCCATCGTTCGACAAGGACGGTTGGTTCCACAGCGGAGATCTCGCTCGGATGGACGATGACAGACACATTCAGCTCATCGATCGCAAAAAGGAGATCTATAAGAACATCAACGGTGAGACCATAGCACCGCAGCGGATCGAGAACCTGTTTCGGGAGTTTGAATCGGTCGGCCGCCCCTTCCTAGTCGGAGATCACCAGGAATACAACACCCTGCTCATCTACCCCAACCCTTCTTACAAGGAACTGGACCTCTCTTCCTTGTCCGCCCAAGACGTGCGAGAGCATTTCCGATCTCTCGTAGTATCCGTCAATGAGTTCGTGGCACCCTTTGAGCGAATTGTCGACTTTGCCGTCATCGATAGAGACCTAGATCCGGAAAGAGGGGAGCTAACGCCCAAAGGCACTCCTCGCCGGAAGGTGGTCGCGGACAACTTTGCTGAGATCATCGACTCGCTGTATCGCCGGATTAGTCTCCACGTAGGAGGCGTCGACGTCATATTCCCCAATTGGCTGCTCCAGATCCTTGGTCTGACGGCTCAGGACGTTCGCGCTAAGCAGAGCCAGGTCACACTGCCGTCGCTTGATAGCCGTCTGACCGTTCGGCGACTGGATGAGACGCTGGTGCAGGTCGGGTCTTGCTTCTACGAATGTTTGAGTGAGACCATCAACCTCGGTGCCTTTTTGGCCACTCCACGTTTGTGGCTCGGTAATGAGGAGTTGCTCAGCTTCGCCCCCTTGGACCTTGCGGCACGGCAGCGTCCGCGCCGCGGCCGAGACGCCATCGAGTGGGGAGACCGCCTCGAGCGGTACGAGCCCACTGAGGCCGACCACCGAGCGCTAACTCAGATCGCCACGCATGCGGAGTGGGATCTGATGGACCTGGATCAAGCAGCACGAATGCTCTCCTCTGCAGATGAAGAAGCGGCGTTGAGTGCAATCCGCCTGCTCGAGCGGGTGCTTGCCAACGAAGAAGGGCCGCTTGCCGAGCCTGCGCGCGAGCTACTTGCGCGCGGTGCTCACGTAACTTCCGTTGAGGTCAGACGCCAGGCGTTTCAAGTTCTGGTACCCGCGGAAAAGGTGTCCAGGTTCCGGGACACCGTAGAGCACTTCCTCCGTCATGAGTCCCACCTATTCGATGCCGAGACGTCGGAGTTTCTCTGCGAGCGGCGGTTGCACAAGAGCAAAGTGGAGACGTTGATCGATTTCGCACAAGAGGCGTGCACAAAAAGGTCCGAAAATCGTGACAGCAGACGGCTCGCCAAGGCCCTCTTGCGATTTCTCCCCGAGTACGGTGCAGCCCATCCGATTCGATATAGGAGAATCCGCGCCTTCTTGGTGAGAATGAGTCTATTCGCCGCTGACAATCCACTTCGCAAGCGTGCTGCCAA
>JBDHDY010000379.1:0-3705 GCA_039591275.1 Gemmatimonadota bacterium
GTGGAGCCCGCCGAGTGCCCGATCCTGGCGCACCGTAGGTGGGGGCCGCACGGCATCGAGGGGATCGGCGACGGCTTTGTGCCGGACAACCTCGACGTCAGCCTCTTGACCGGCGTGGTGACGGTGACGACCGACGAGAGTGTCACGATGGCACAACGACTTGCGAGAGAGGAAGGGATCTTCTGCGGTATCTCGTCGGGATGCAACGTGGCAGCGGCCGTCAAGCTTGCTCGGACACATCCGGAGCTGTCACCGATCGTGGTTATGGCAAACGATACGGGTCAGCGCTATTTCAGCACCGCCCTGTGCAATGAAGAGAAGCATGTCGCTGTTCCAGAGCGCGATCACGGGCTAGATGACCGCAGTCGGGAATTGTTGGATCGATATCAGGCGGGCTGGGAGGTGATCGAACGGGCTTGATTTAACGGGGAGCGGGGAGCGGGGAGCGGGGAGCGGTACCTTGTGGTGTAGCTCCGTCCGCGTTCTGGTTCGCGGCTCGCACGGCCCACCAGAGAGGTCTGGGAAAATACCTGTCGGAGTCTATGATGGTCGCACGATCGAGCGTGTACGAGGGGTCTAACGCCGGCCCTCGATGTGGACTCGTGGAGTGCCGCCTGCAGTCCATGACCGACACGGATTTCCACGCCGGGAAGTACAACGCCCTGCATCCGTCAACTTCTCCATCGACGACGTAACCTCAGTCCCTTTTTTGCCGGTTCGAAATCGGCTATGGTCGCACAGCTTTCCGGACGAACGCCTCTAAGCTGCTGGGCTCTTGGGCGAGGGCCTCGATTTCATCGATCTCTATGGGGATTGACTGACTGATCCAGTCGTGTCCGTCCTCTGTGACGATGACATCGTCCTCGAAGGCGATGCGGGGGCCGTTTGGCGGCGCTACGCCCTGTTCGATTGAGAGCGCCATGCCGGGCTGGAGGGGCTGCTCGTAATCGCCTTCGTCGTGCACCTCCATACCGATGAAGTGGCCGATGCCGTACGTCCAGTATTGGTCGTACCCACCCGCCTCCCGCAACATGCGGTCCGCCAACTCGTGTAGCTGGCGCCAAGTGACACCGGGACGAATCTGCTCGATCACCGTCTTCTGGACGTTGAGGGCAATCTCATACAGTCGTCGTTGCTCGGCGTTGAATGTGCCGTCAATCGGCATGTTTCTCTGGATGTCAGCTGAGTAGTGATTGAAAGCTGCCCCAGTATCGGTGTGGAGCATGTCGCCGTCTTGGAAGGCGTCGCTTCCGGAGCGAGGGACGAATTGAATGAAACCTTCCGGGATGCGACGTTCGGCCTGGCGGCCCGCCATGGGATAACGGCGTACGGCCGTGGGAAAGCCTAGACCGGCGCCGCGATAGCGGTAGACGAAATCCATGATCTCCATGATCTCCGTCTCGGTCATGTCCGGACGTCCTGCGCGGAGCGCCTCGACCACGCCCTCTCCCGTGATCTCCACGGCCCGTCGAATGTTGGCCAGTCCGAACGCGTCGTGCAGCATGCGGACGGGATCGAGGAGGTCCCCGGAATCTCGGATATCGAGTTCGGGGGAGAAGCGGCGCAGGCGGTCAAAGTGAGCCAACCGCTCGGGCTCCGGCATGCCCAGCCGAAAGAACCGCGGGAAGTTCAAGTAGAGAGCCTTGTGGTCCCGACCCCACTTCTTGGAGAGTGCAGCGGGAAGTGGCCAGCGGCGGATCTGCGTGATGCGCCAATCGCGGAAATCGGTCAGGGCCACTGACAGGTCCTCTTCGAGCTTCTCGTAGGGTCGGACGTCATCGATGCCGGTCGTGGCTCGAAGCGATGCGGGATCAGCAGACGTGTAGAGCACCACCCAATCTTTTTCCTCGGTGGGAAGAAGCAGCAGGGCGGACTCCAGGCTTTCCAATCCTTCGATGCCGGTGAGATAAATGAAATCGTGGTTGTCGCTGTGGGGCACTTGGAACTCCAGCCGACGAGGCTGGACCCACTCGACGGAGAAGACTATCATCGCCCCCTCGGGGATCGACTGGAGCGCGCGCCCCCTTCGCTTGGCGAAGATGTCGCGCAACTGATTGGGATCGGGATGGTCGAGATCGAGACGCTCCGCTAGGGCGGCTTCCTCGGAGTAATCGTAGTCAAAGGGCCTGGTGGTCGTCTGAGCGTGAAGCGAGGGACCACCGGCCGTCGCCAGCGCGAGGAGTGCACACCACTGGATGTATCGAGGCGCCACGGGAATCATGAGCGAACTCCTGGGATGGAGAGGTGATGTGCCCGCCGACCATCAGCGTGCGACAGGGAGAATTTCCTATGTCCGGGCTGCGGACGGAAGGGTCGAGAGGTCCGTTGCGCCCGCTTCAGCCTCGCCCCTACGGAGAGTCGACGAAGATGTAACGATGATGTAACAAGGGAAGAGCGGGGAACAGGGAGCGGGGAGCGGGAGCTGGTGGTTCTTTCCCACTCCCCCGGTCCTGGAGGGGCGACGTCAGAAGTGCAGGTAGCTCTGCATCTTGAAGGACCACTCAGTGCTGCCGATGGCCGGCACCCAAATATCCACGTTGGCTGCAATCTTGTTGCGTCCGGTAACGAAGAGGACGAGCCCGGGCGTGAACAGCCAGCCTGCGTCATCGGCCCCGTCGCTGTCTGGATCACCCCAACTCACGCGGCCGAGCGGTTGGATCGCCTCCAAGACATCGCTGCTGGTCAGCGGTTGCTTGTAGGCCAGAGCGATTTGGGCAGTCGTGAAGGTGCTGGGATCTCCGGCGGCGTCCAGGTTCTGCCAGTTCTGCCCGGCGAGCACCCCGGCGTGAAGATGGATTCCAGAGGCGAAGTCCCCCACCTCGATGTCGGCCCCGGCGGCCACGGCATAGTCGTCTTCTGTCGTAACTTCGTTCACGTAATCGTGAATGCCGAGGTGGCCGCCCACCCGTATCCTGCCGGTTGGCTGGAGTTCCAGCCGCCCCGTATAGGACTTGGCGCCATTCTCATCGCCGGTGTTGCGGCCGGCGCCGTTCGTCATCGAGACGGCGTAGCTCACCCTCCCGGAGGTACTGGTTCCGTCTACCATGAACCCGACATCGCGGTCGGAATACTTGAGCTTTTCCGAGAAACGACTGAAGGCGCAGAGTCCACCGGGGCCAGCACATGTACTCACCCCGCGGATGTCGCCGCCACGTTCGATAATGAGAGTCTCGGTGGAGCTGTGCAGCTGGAAGATGTCAAACGGACGTTTGAACTGGCCGACCTTGAGGCGAAAGTGGGGGTCAAAGTTGAACCGGACGTACGCGTCCTTGAGATCGATCTTCCCCCCACCAAAATCAGGCTCCACCTTTCCGTCCACCACATCGTTCACTCTGACCTCTGCCACAAACCGAGCCCTCCGGACGACGAATTCGGTGGCGAGCTCTCCGGGGGCGGAGGTCGTGTTGTATTGCGCATGGATGCGTCCCGTAGCCGTCAGTCGCATCGCTCGGGACCGAATCTCGACCTGAGCGTGAGCATCGGATGGGAAGGAGATGGAGGTCAGTCCCGTGAGGACGACAAGGGCGACGGTCGTGCTAACGGTGGGTGGTTTCTTCATTGGCTGCTATTTCTCCTCGAATACGCTCTGCAGGGAGCCCAAATATAACGGCCCGTGTTTGGATTGGCGCCGCGGTCCAATCGGCCAGCCAATGGTATCGCCCCGAGGGCGTGGATTCGAGTTCAGCTGAGAAATCCCTCTTTTTC
>JBDHDY010000380.1:0-4038 GCA_039591275.1 Gemmatimonadota bacterium
TTTTCGGCCCGCCTGCCCTGAGGAGCCCTTCGAGACGGACGCCTGCGGCGTCCTCCTCAGGGCTACGGCGTCGCGCAGCGACGCGTCTCGAAGGGCCTTACCGCCTACCCGCCCAAGAAGAGGTAGCGGGGTAGGAACTGTCCGTATGTCCGTTATTTGTTATCTAGACCGCGGGTAAACGCGGACAAACGCAGATGTGATGTTAGGCGTGTTGCTGTTTGTAGTGTTGCTGGCCTTGCGAACTGCTTTACCCCAGCGCGGTGTGCGGGGTGGCCTTCTCCCTTCTCCCTTTTCACTTCTCCCTTCTCCCTATCTCTCTCCTACCAGCCTCGCAATGCGTCCCCTCACATCCCGCACCTGATCCTGCAATTCTTCGTCGGCCCCTTCCCACAACTCCACAAAGTTGTTGTAGTAGTCGATTGCCTTGTCGCGATCACCGCTTTCTGCGTACCTCACCAAGTCTTCTGTAGGCTGGTGCTAAGGCCACCGCGTCGCGGAACACGCGATTGAGGAATGTCTCGCTTACTACTCGTTCGAACTCCGTAATGGCGGAATCGGCCTGGCCGGCAAGGTCGTAGGCTCTGGCGAGGTCCATGTCGCCACAAGCCTCGGTGCAGCGCCTTTCCTCCTTGGCCATGCGAACCAGCGAGATTGCACGTTCGAACCGTCCTTCGGCTGTGGCAATAGCTGCTCTCGCCTCGTAAATGTCATCACGAGCTCGCCGGCGCAGCGCTTCGTCGACTTCACGCTCGTACGCGTCAACGAGTGGCTCGGCGCGTTCCGGTATTCCGGCATCTGCATAGAACTCGGCGAGATCGAGATACGGTCGGTCAATCGCCGACATCGTTTCGAGGGGGTAGCGTGCAAGAGCGTCGTCGACCAGCGACAGCGCTCTGGCTTGGGCGTCGCGGTACTGCACATCCACACGGGCAAGGTTGATTGCGCGGTTCACATAGTCCGCTGCTTCATTGTCTTCCTCAGAGAAGCTGAGTAACTCGCGACCGTACCGTTCAGCCGCTGCAAGCTCGCCGCGGGCGAGCGATAACAACGCTAGGAAGCCGGTTGCGCCACTCAATGGACCGCGCCTGGTAGCGAATCGCTCCCGCAGCCCCAAAAAGTGTGCTTCCGCGTTCTCGTAATCTCGTTGGGCAGATATGAGCTGGCCGCGTAAGAACAACGCGCTTGGATGATCAGGTGCCGCGGCCTCGAAGCGACGGAGAGTGGAATCGGCGCGGTCGAATGCCCCCTGGCGAATCTGGGCGCTGATGGCATTAACGTGCGGTGGGCCGGAGGTCCGCACTTCGGTCGCTCGCAGGGCGTACTCCTCGGCTTCCTCGGGCTGATTGAGGTTGTTGAGCAGCAGAGCCAGGTTGTTCAGGGCCGTGAGATTGTGCGGCTGAATGTCGAGGACGTTGAGATAGTTAGTGCGGACTTGTTCTGGATCGAACTCCACGGCCCAGTGATAATAGGCGATCGCCTGATACCGCTCGACCTCGGGAAGCCGCTCTCGATGCAGGTACGCGTTTCGAGCCGCGTCGTGTCGCCGCGACACATCCGCAAACGCGTTGTTCAAAGCGGCGGCGAGCTTGCGGTAGGCCATGGCAAACGCGGTGTCGACGGCAATGGCCTCCTCGAGCAGGGGGATGGCTCGCTCGTAGTCTCCCCCATCGAAGGCCTGGATTCCCTGCGAATACTTCCTCAATGCCTCCGGCGAGGCCGTCGTGACCTGCTCGAGGGGCTCGTTGGCGCGAATGGTGCGCAACGACTCGCCCACTCGCTCTCTGAGCTTAGCCGATAGCCGGTCGATGGCAGGGATCAGCTCTGTGTCGCCGTCTGCCGTCTCCCGCAAACCGAGCAGCTGAGCTCCATCCACGGCCGCAAGCACACGAGCCGAGAGCACGTAGCCCCCTCCCACCGGGCCGATCTCCCCCACGACCACCGCCTTGATGCCCTCTCGCTCAGCTACCTCGAGTGCGGTCTCGCGGTCCAGCGGCGAGTCCGGATCTCGATTCATCCGCTGCAGTACGGGGGCCACGTCCGAAGCGTCCACCAGCCGGAGGACGGGGGATTGTCCCAGGTCGATGCGGAAGGCCTCGGTAACCGATGCGCCCAAGGTGGAGTCACCCGTGCGGTTCTCGAAGTCGGCTACGATCAAGCGGTCCCGTTCCTCTAACACGCCCGCCGCGACCAGTGTCCCCACCGGCCCGATGCCCAGGGCCCGCATGGCCATGTAGACGCCGGTGCCGAGGACCAAGGCGGTGAACCCCGCACCACCGCCAAGGATAGCCCGGCGCCACCGGAGCCACGCGTGGATGCCTTGCTCCAGGTCCGGCCTGACAAACCCTGTGGTTTGAGCCGTCGCCCTCTGCCTCTCGACGTGACCGGTCATCAGCACTATGGGCAGGCCGACGGCGAGCAGCACCACAGCCACCGGCAGCACCCAACCGGGGAGGCCGAGCTGCATCATCAGGAAGTACACGGCCCCCAGGACCGCGATGGCCGAGACCCCGAACAGGCTCGCCAGCCTGGCGGGGCTGTGCGCGGCGGGCGTCCCAGTTCCGACGGCCGCCACCGGCTGGGTCCCAGTGGGCGTCACACCCCCGCTCGGGGTAGTCATGGCCTCGAAATGGGGCATCAATTCCTCGGCCCGCTGCCAGCGATCGGCCGGCTTCTTGGCCAGGCACCGCATCACGAGCTCGGCCAGAGCCGGGGGGACGGCATCCCGGTGCTTGGTTACGGGATCGGGCGTCTCCGAGACGTGGGCGGCCAGGACCGCCTGGGGCGTGGCTCCCACGAAGGGTGGCCTGCCGCAGAGCATCTCGTACGCCATGGCGCCGAGACCATAGATGTCTGCCCGATGATCGGTGTGGGGGTCGGCAGCAGCCTGCTCTGGGGCCATGTAGGCGGGGGTCCCGAGCGCCACCCCCAGGGATGTGAGGTTAGAGCCACCGCTCGAGGCTGTCACGGCCTTGGCCACGCCGAAATCGGTCACCACGGCGTGATTCCCGGAGATCAAGACATTGTCCGGCTTGATGTCTCGGTGGACCACGCCCTCCTCATGGGCGGCCGCCAGGGCATCCGCTACATCCCGCAGGATCCGGACTGCTTCACCCAGTGGGAGCTCGCCCTCTCTGGTGAGCTTGGCCCGCAGGGATTCACCCTTTATGTAGGGCATGACGTAGTACAGCAGGTCGCCGGAAGATGCTGCGGTGAGGAGCGGTACGATATGGGGGTGCTGCAGGGAGGCGGCGAGCTGGACCTCCCGACGGAACCGGTCCTGGTTGACCCCGGCGGCCATCTCAGGCGGCAGGACTTTGATGACGACTCGCCGGCCGAGCTCGACTTCCTCTGCCAGGAAGACACGGCTCATACCCCCACCGCCCAGCTCGTTCTCGAGACGGTAGGATTCCCCGACGGCGTCTTGCAGGCGCTCGTAGAGATCGGACACAGGTTGTGGGCTCAGTTTGTACCGGTCAAAAACGGTAAACTCCGAAGAATATGCACGTTAGGGGCGTTCGGCCAGGCTGACTTGCTTGACTCGGTTACGCGTTTTGGGGGCATCATTGGGACACTTGAGCCCACCCGGTTTGTGCACATGCGCTCCCTGCGGCGCTGTTCGACTCTACACCCCACACCCTGTGGAGGGGGAGGGCACTTGGGGACGCCCCAAGCCCTGGTGGGGAGTCGGGCAGTGGGGCATCGGCTGCTGCACGGGGTTGGCTAGCTTGGTATTCTTTGCCGGACCCATCACAGCCGGCAGCCGGCCGCTGGCCGCCGGCAGCGAATAGACTCGTGAACGACACAACTACACCAATGCAACATTGGATCCGCATCGCCCTCCGCCTTGTTGTGGCCACTATGGCCTACAACTTCATCGAGGCGATCGTAGCGCTCTATGCTGGCATCCAAGCTGACAGCATCGCACTGGTGGGTTTCGGGCTCGACAGTGTGATCGAGTTGGCGGCGGCGAGTGTACTTCTCTGGAGGCTTCGGGTCGAGTTTCGCGGAGACTCTGCCGATCGCATTGCTCGCGCCGAA